>CAYVAP010000311.1:2611-6113 GCA_964449365.1 uncultured Bacteroidia bacterium | reverse complement strand
CGAAACCGTTCCTCTTGGCTCACTCAGTGGCCGCCCAAGCGGCTAAATTTACTTTCAATTACGAATCACGAATCACGAATTTCGAATGCGAAGCCGTTTCAATCACGAATCACGAATCACGAATCACGAATCACGAATTACAAAAGCATCGGGACTTTGGCGCAAAAAAGAACGAGGCTGCCTCTTTACGAAGCAGCCTCATGCTTGTTAGCCAACTTGTCTGGGGCACAGGTCAGCCGGGGCTAGCGGCGTACGGTTATTTTCTGCCGGAAGATGCCCTCTCGGCTTTGCAGCGTGAAGAGATACATGCCCTCGGGCAAGTCGCTCAGCGTCAGGGTCGTGATCTGATCCTGAACGGTGGCGGTTTTCACCTGACGACCGTTGAGGTCATACAGCGTAATCCGAGCGGGCTGGGCCGGGAGATTGGCCAAGCGCACATGTAGCTGATTTTGGGTCGGGTTGGGATAAACCATGACGCCCTCTTGGATGGGCACCATGCCCGTGAAGACTACTCCGGTAGAATCACCAAAGGAGACATTGTCCCAGTAGTAGGTCTTCGCTCCGAGGGCCGATCCTTCCTCGCCAAAGCTGAAAAAGACGATGACTTTGTCGTAGGTCTGAGTCAAATCGAGGGGAGCTCCTTCCACTTCGTTGCTAAAGTCAAAGACCAGATACTCCCACTCCGCCGCGACGGTGGTGGTGTCTTCGGTCTCGACACTGATTGCGCCGCTGGTGCTGTTTTCTAGCTTGATGCGCACGGGCGTACCGGCATCCGGCGACCATACTGCCATCGACATTTTCGTCTCAGCCTGGGTGAAGGGCACCGCATTGGCCAGGCCAAAGTTGCCCGCTACCGTGCCTGCGAAAGTCTCCGCCTGATCGGTTCGCAGCGTCTGCACGACGGTATTGGTCGGCGTTACGGGGTCGGCCACGAGCTGTGAGGCAGTTCCCGCAAAATCCGCGATGTCATAATCTCCTAGCTCCTGATCTTCGAAGGTGATCGGCAGATCGGGTTTGAGGGTAGGAATCACCGAATCCAAGAAGGTCACGTCGTCCCAGTAGTAGGTCTTCGCGCCAGCGGTAGCACCATCGGTGCCAAAGTTGAAGAAGATGATGAGCTTGTCGTACACCTGAGTGGTATCGAGCGCCCCTCCCGCCACTGGCGTGGCAAAGTTGAAGGTCAGGGTCTCCCATTGGCTGGCCACCGTGGTGAGAGCTTCTGCTTCAGAGGTGATCGCGTCGTTGGTGGTATTTTCGAGCTTGAGCCGCACGGGGATGTTGGCATCGGGCGACCATACCCGCACCGTTAGTCGAGTCTTATCGGTCGCAAACGGAATGGGGCTAGCCAGGCCTTGTACGCCAATGGTGGTACCGGCGAAGGTGGCGGCTCCGGCTCCCTTGGTCGTCTCCGCTGCCGTATTGCTGGGATCAGTAGGATCGGCGACGAGTTGGGTAAAGGTCCCCTCAAAGTCTCCCAGGTTGTAATCGCCCAAGTTGGGGTCTTCAAAGGTAATGGGCAGCTCTGGCTGAATCACCTCAATGGCAGTATCGTCGAAGGTGATGTCGTCCCAGTAGTAGGTCTTGCTACCCGCGGTGGCCCCATCGGTACCAAAGTTGAAGAAGACCACGATCTTGCCATAGGTCTCGTTGAGGTTCAACCCCGGCGCACCCGGCGGTGGCGTCAAGAAGTCGAAGGTCAAGGTCTCCCACTGCGAGGCGACGGTAGTAGTGACCTCGGCCTCGGCGAAGATCTGGTCGTCGAAGCGATCTTCCACTTTGAGCCGCACGGGGATGTTGGCATCAGGCGACCACACGCGCATCTTGAGGCGCGATTTTTCGAGGATAAAGGGAATATCGTTTTCCAGGCCATCAGCCCCGGCGACGGTACCGGCCGAGACGGTCGCCCCACTTCCTTTGGTGGTTTCTGCCACCGTGTTGTTGGGATCGGTGGGGTCGACGATGAGCTGCGAGAAGGTACCGTCGAAGTCGGCCAGGTTGTAATCGGTGGCCGTATCTTCGAAGGTGATCGGCAGATCAGGCTTAGACGCTGCCGGCACACAGACGGTGTTGAAGAGCACCTGCACATCCGTGGGGCTGAGCTGCCAGTTGCCACCAAAAGAGACTTTGCTCCACAAAACGTTGAGCGTAACTGTATCGGGAGGCGTACCCGTCCAGGTCAGTTCTCGGCTGATTTGCCCAGGTACAGAAAGGTCTTCCGGGCCAATAGCCGCCCCGCTACCGCCGTTGACGATCAAGGCGTCTACCGTGTCAGCATTGGCCGACTCGATGGTGATGGCCATGGATTGAGTGCCGGTATTCTCGACCGTCAGAAAGACAGAAGAAGCCACCTCGGCAGGGTTCATCAGGTGAAAGACCTCCTCGTTGCAGTACTCAGGCAAGGGAACCGCCACGGCTGAGTCTACGAAGGACACATCATCCCAGTAGTAGGTCTTGGTACCCGCCGTCGCGCCATCGGTACCAAAGTTGAAGAAGATGGACACCTTGTCGTAGGTGTTGTTGAAGTTGATGGCGGCCGTACCTTGGGCAGGGTTGCTGAAGTCAAACTCCAGGGTTTCCCAGGTACTCGCCACGGTGGTATTGGCCTCAGTCTCCACGCTGATAGCGGGGTTAGCGGCATCTTCTACCTTGAGGCGCACGGGGATGCCAGCGTCAGGCGACCATACGCGTACGCGCATGCGAGTGTTACCCATGGCAAAGGGGATGGGCGTCTCCAGCCCATCGCCCCCGGCGGTGGTACCAGCAAAGGTCTGGGCGGCGTTGGTCTTGATGGATTCGACTACCAAATTCGTCGGATCGGTGGGGTCGACGATGAGTTGCGAAGCATTCCCACCAAAGTCGGCCAGATCATAGTCGACCGTGGCAGTATCTTCGAAGGTGATGGGCAGATCGGGCTTAGCCTTACCCGCAGGGGCGGCAAACTCCACATCGTCCCAATAGTAGGTCTTGGTACCCGCCGTCGCGCCATCGGTGCCAAAGTTGAAGAAAATGGTCACCTTGTCGTAGGTCTGGGTCAGGTCCAGGGGCGCACCGACGACCTGATTGGAAAAGTCAAACTCCAAGGTGTCCCAAGCGCTAGCGACGGTGGTGGTGTCCTCGGTTTCTACGCTGATGGTGGGGTTATTGGCATCTTCTACCTTGAGGCGCACGGGCGTACCGGCGTCAGGCGACCATACGCGCACGGTCAGGCGGGTGCTATTGGAAGCAAAAGGTAGAGGATTGAGCAAGCCCGCATCGCCCACGGTAGTACCTGCAAAAAAAGCCGCAGTGTTGCCCTTGACCGTCTCGGTTACGAGGTTGGTCGGGGTGGTGGGGTCCACGATGATCTGCGAGGCCGTGCCGTTGAAGTCGTTGAAGTCGTAGTCGACCGTGGCGGTGTCTTCGAAGGTGATGGGCAGATCGGGCTTAGCCTTGGTTCCCGTGGCGGCTGCAAACTCCACATCGTCCCAATAGTAGGTCTTGGTACCCGCCGTCGCGCCATCGG
>CAYVAP010000311.1:341-2511 GCA_964449365.1 uncultured Bacteroidia bacterium | reverse complement strand
TATTGGCATCTTCTACCTTGAGGCGCACGGGCGTACCGGCGTCAGGCGACCATACCCTGACGGTCATGTTGGTTTGGCCCATGGCGAAGGGAATGGGGCTATCCAAGCCCATATCTCCAGCCGTGGTACCAGCAAAGGTCTGGGCGGTGTTGGTCTTGATAGATTCGACCACCAGGTTGCTGGGGTTGGTAGGGTCGGCTACGATCTGGGAAGCATTCCCCCCAAAATCGGTGAGGTCATAGTCTACGGTAGCCGTGTCTTCAAACGTGATGGGCAGGGCGGGCTGTGACATCGTTACCCCTCCTCCACTAATGAGCTGGATCTCGTCAAACAGAAAGGTGAAATTGGCCGAGCCATCACCTACCACGCCGAGATCGAAAATCAGCACCACCTTGGAGTAATCCTGTGAGGTGTCGATGGCGCTAAAGTCAAAAGTCAGCTCCTCCCAGGCATTGGCCACCGACATGGTGTCTTCCTGTTCGAAGAAGATGCCGCCGTTGCTGCCGTTTTCTACCTTGAGTAGTAGCCTGGCATCCGAGCGGGGCGAGTACACCTTCAGCTTAAAGATGCGGTTGGTAGAAAAATCAATGGGGGCGGCCAGTTGCAGCAGGCTTCCCCCAAAAGGTTGCCCCACATTCTTGACCATCTGGCCCACGTTGGCACTGGTATTGATCCCACTAGATTGTGGATTGGCGATGCTGGTAACTTGTCCTCCACCAAAGTCGGAAAAAGTCAGCGGCCCTGACTCAAAATCTATCGGCAGGGACTGAGCCGGTAGGGTCAGATAGACCCCTACCAGGCACAGTAAAGATAGTAACTGTTTCATGAGCGAGTAGATAGTTTTTGAAAAGTGTAGAAGTTGGAAGAGTTTAGTCCTTTCAACTTGCTGAAGTAGCAGAATGAATCTATGGTGAAAGTAGTTGACTCGACGCCACTTATCCCCAAAAGGCATTACATCACTACTACGTCGTGATCACTTCACCACTACACAAATCCAGTTTACTCGCAATTATAGCTGCAAATGAAGGGCGCGTACCTCCGCGCACTGCGCGGCACGGGTTCTCACCGGATAGAATCCGAATGCCGTGGAGCGCAATCACATACTTCAAATACTGCCCTGCCGCTTCGTGGTACGCATGGGTTACCGATGGAGCCGTGAAGCTTTTGATCTCAACTGCTATTTTCTCAGTTCCTTTTTCTGCGGCGATGATTTTTTCCGCTCCCAAATCGACAGAAACGCCGTCACCCTCAGGCATCAAGGCGCGTGGATCGTGTGCAATCAGGTATGCCCCGTTGGGAAGTTTTGGTAGCAAGCTGAATCGGGTTTTCTAAAGACCGCCATCTCCCCCAAGCTGGAAATGAGCGCCTGATGATCGATTTGAGGCCATGCTCGAACCCAGCGGTGGTTCTAGCATTGCGGATAGAATGCCACCTAAGAAATGGCTGATTGGCCATTCGAAATTTGGATAGAAAACTGACCAGCAGCGATTTGAATCGCGAATGGCTGGTCACAAAATTGGAATGCAAAGTACCAGGTACTTCCCTTTCAGTGATGTATAGATTTTTTCGATGAAATGATAAAATAAATCAATGAAAACTATTGCCTAATTCCGCTTACCTTAGAGGTGATTTTGCAAGATAAATACCCAAACCATCAAACTGATATGTCTAACCAAGCGCATCAAAACGGTACCAATGGTAACGGAGCGGCCAAATGCCCCTTCACGGGGGGGCAGCTCAGGCAAGCAGCAGGCAGTGGGCGTTCCAACCGCGAGTGGTGGCCCAATCAATTGAAACTGAACATCCTGCGTCAGCAATCCGAACTGACCGATCCAATGGATCCGGATTTTGACTACGCCGAGGCGTTCAAAAGCCTGGATCTAGCGGCTGTAAAAACGGATTTGGCTGAGCTGATGACCGACTCGCAAGACTGGTGGCCCGCCGACTATGGCCACTACGGTCCCTTCTTCATCCGTATGGCCTGGCACAGCGCCGGTACCTACCGGGTAACCGATGGTCGCGGCGGCGGTGGCGCCGGTTCGCAGCGCTTTGCTCCCCTCAATAGCTGGCCCGACAACACCAACCTGGACAAAGCTCGTCTGCTGCTGTGGCCCGTCAAGCAAAAGTACGGCAAGCGGGATTGCTCCATTTAGCAGCTGCCATACTGCCG
>CAYVAP010000311.1:0-331 GCA_964449365.1 uncultured Bacteroidia bacterium | reverse complement strand
CAAGCAAAAGTGCGGCAAGCAAATCTCCTGGGCCGACCTCATGATCCTGGCTGGCAACGTAGCTCTGGAAACCATGGGCTTCAAAACCTTTGGCTTTGCGGGCGGTCGCCCCGACATCTGGGAGCCCGAGCAAGATGTGTACTGGGGCTCTGAAAAAGAAATGCTGGGCGTAGATCGCTACACCGGCGACCGTGAGCTAGAGAAGCCCCTGGCGGCCTCGCATATGGGCTTGATCTACGTGAATCCAGAAGGCCCCGAGGGGCAGCCTGATCCGCAGGGAGCCGCTTATGACATTCGCGAGACCTTTGGCCGTATGGCCATGAACGACGAG
>CAYVAP010000310.1:0-6123 GCA_964449365.1 uncultured Bacteroidia bacterium | reverse complement strand
CCGAATTCCAAATCACAAATTCCGAATCTCCTCTCGAATGGCCTGCATGATCACGTTTCCACCGGTTTGCAGGGCTTCGCGGGCCCAGTGCTCCCCGAGTGCCACCGGGTCGGAAGTTATCAGGTTGGCTTTGCGCTCGACTCGCAGGCGGCGCTTGCCGTTGGGGCTGAGCAGTACGCCGCGAAAGGTGACCTGCCCCTCGGCGATCTCGGCGTGTGCGCCGATGGGGGCCGTACAGCCCCCTTCCAACGTGCGCAAAAAGCTGCGCTCGATTTGGGCAGCGGCCAAGGTGGGGCCGTGGTTGAGGCCACCTAGCGCCTCGCGCACCTGGGGCTGATCCGCGCGGCAGGCGATGCCCATGATGCCCTGTGAGGGGGCCGGAATCATCCAGTCCAGCACCCTGTGGTGGGTGGGCAATTTGTCGATGCGGGCCAGGCCCGCCTGGGCGAAGATGGCCCCGTGCCAGGCATGGTCGGCCAGCTTTTGCAGGCGGGTGTTGACGTTGCCGCGCAGGCCCACCAACTCGTGCCGAGGATAGCGGTTGGCCCACTGGGCACGGCGGCGCAGGCTGCCCGTGGCGATGGTGCCGGGGGCGGCGCCGTCGAGGAAGCTCAGGTCGCCCTTGTGGACCAGCACGTCGTGGCAGGGGCCACGCTCCAGCACGGCGGCCAGCACCAGCCCATCCGGCAGGCGAGTGGGCACGTCCTTGAGGGAATGCACCGCTAGGTCGATCTCGCCTGCGAAGAGGGCGTCATCTAGCGCCTTGGTGAAAATCCCGGTGATGCCCATGCGGTGCAGGGGATCGTGCAGGTTGGTGTCACCGCTCGATTGGATATGAACCACCTCGGTCTGATGGCCAAGGGCTTGCAAGCGGTCGCGCACCGTGTGGGCTTGCCAAAGGGCGAGTTCGCTGCTACGGGTGCCGATGCGGAGGGGGGGGGAGTTCAAAGTTGAGATAAGATTCTTAATTTATCACTTGAAGCGCTTCAGGGAAGACTTGGACAATTTTGTTTTCATGCGAAAGTTCAATCACCTGTGGCCAGATTGAATGAAGCTTTTCGTAAAGTTCCTTAAGCTTTATATTGCCCAATCGGATATATTCCTTGAGAACGGCCTGCCATACTTGCTGCAAACTTTAAAACAGCAGTAATATCCTCCACTTCTAGGGATGGGTATTGGTTTAGAATATCTTCCATTGAATCTCCTGTGCTCAAAAACTCCAAAACTGTTTGTGCAGTGATCCTTTTACCACGAATGGTAGGCTTCCCGTTGCACAACCCAGGATCTACGGTAATACGTTCCGCTAAGTACGTCATAGGCCATTGCTTGATAGATGGTCAAGATGAACTTATTAGTGTTCACCATCTGTTTTTCGTAAGATCATTGTTCCCTCGCAAACATCACACACGCCAACAAATTCTCCCGTTCGAGATCGGGGTAATCTGCTAGAATTTCTTCGAACGTCATCCCTGACCCAATCAGGTCAAGCATGATCTCGACGGGATAACGTTTATTGCGGATGGTGGGCTTCCCAAAACTTACCCGGGATTCATGGTGATCCACGCCAGCAATGACTCTTGCATGATGATCTTTTTCCTAAGCTACGCATTTCCAGGGAAAGCGGGGGCGTACCTAGAGGTGCAGCCTGCTGCGCCCTACTAACATTCCGAATCACGAATTCCCCATTCCGAATTCCCCTCCCTACGCCGTTTTGGGCAGGTCAAAGATGTCCTGAATGGCGGTGAGGCTGAGATCGGCCTGATCGCGGTTGCTGTGCAGGTGCTTGGCAAAGCGATTGGTGATTTTTTGCACCATGCGCTCGCCCAGCGTTTCGAGGTGTTCGACGTCGGCCTGCGGGTTTTTCTTGGCCAGGCTGCTGATCTCGCGGCGCTGGATTTCGGCCAGCTCGGCCTTGAGGGCTTGCAGCACGGGCGCAAATTTGCGGCTCTCCAACCACTGGTAAAAGGCGGCCTCGCCTTCCTGCACTAGCAATTCGGCGGCGGGCACTTCCTCGGCGCGCTTGGCCAGGGCCGACTGGGTGAGATCGATCAACTCGTCGATGTGCATCACCTGGGTGTCGGGATGCTCTTCGATGAACTGATCCACGTTGCGGGGCACCGAGAGGTCGATGAAGAGGGTTTTGCCGCCTTCGGCGGGCAGGTGCTCGGCGCGCACGGTGGGGCTGCTAGCCCCGGTGGCCACGATCACCACGTGGGCCTGACGGATGCCATCGGTCAACTCACTCAGAGGACGAATGGGCAACTCGTACTTCTCGGCCAAGGCCTGGGCCTTCTCCGGGGTGCGGTTCATCAGGGTTACATGCCCGTCGGGTAGGTGCTTGATGAGGTTGTCGCAGGTAGAGCGGCCGATATCGCCGGTGCCGACCAGCAACACGTTGATGTTTTTGAGGGTCGGTAAGTGCTGCTTGACATACTGCACCGCCGCGAACGAAACCGACGCTGCGCCGCTGCTCAGCTCCGTCTCATTTTTTACGCGCTTGGACACCTCCGCGCCCACGTTGACCAAGCGCTCTAGGAAGGCATTGGTCGCGCCCAGTTCTTTGCTGCTGTCAAAGGCTCGCTTGACCTGCCCGATGATCTGGAAGTCGCCCAGGATTTTGGAGTCCAGCCCAGCTCCTACTCGCAGCAGGTGATTGACGGCGATTTCATTTTGCTTAGCAAAGCCGATTTCCTGCCACTCTTCCACCGTGCCGTGTACATGCTGGCAGAGCAGCTCGATCAGGTCCTTGGCTTGGGGAGCGAAGCCGTACAATTCGGTACGGTTGCAGGTAGAAAGAACCATCAGGCCCTCGCCATACTTGGCATGGTAGGCTTCGAGTAAGGCGGTGACCTGCGCCTCGCTGAGGCTGAAGCGCTCACGCAAGTGCAGGTCGGCTTTATGGTAGCTAATTCCGATAACCCAGAAATTACCTACGTATCTGAACAATGCTGCTGGCATCATGAGGATCAAATTGCTACAGTTGGTCGCAAGATGCGGCTTGACAATTGCCGCTCGAATGACCTTGGTCAATGTAAGAGGTACCTTTGCTTACACATGAAAGCTTGGCTATGCATCCATGCTGTGTCGTCAAAAGTATTCCAGTCCGATAGAAAAAAATGCCTCCGAAGGGATAATAAGTATCGCAAAAAATAGATATGATCTATTTGGAATTATTCTAAATAACTTGCAGCGTTATTTTTGGTTCAAATCCTGTGTCATCTTTTTCCAGGCACTACTTTTTTCGTTATTTTTGTATATAAATTTATGACAAAAGTCATATGCTCAGTAGACATTCTTTATTTTCTGTCTATCGCCCGGAGAAAAATACCGGGAAAAGTGGGTACGAACATGTCCCGCTCGAAAAGGATATGTTTCTGCTCAAAGTGCAAAATCAGGAGGAGGAACCGCTGCTTTTGCGCGAAGAAGTAGGGTCGGGCTTGATACAGTTTTATTTCTGCTTGAAGGGAGAGGCCACTTTTTCTTTCAATGAAGGTCGATACCAGCAACAACTCAAGGCAGATCGTACCTTTTTGTTTTACAACCCCCTCACGGCTCTCACGCAGGATCTAAAAATCTCTGCCGGCGGGCAGTTGATCTTTCTCTTCATCACCATGGAGCGGCTGCATCACCTCTTCGTGGAGGATGATTCGGAGCTGACATTTTTGCACAATGAAAATGCGAACAAAAAGTTTTACGCCGAGCGCCCCATCACGCCAGGGCTGAGCCTGGTGCTCAATCAGTTTTTCAACGGCCACATGGCCCCGAGCAACCGCAAGCTCTATTATCAAGGCAAAGCCCTGGAGATCCTCAGCCTCTACTTCGACAAGGAAGACACTCAGAGCCAGGAAAACTGCCCCTTTCTGCTCGACGAGGCCAACGTGGAAAAAATCCGCCATGCCAAGCGCATCATCATCGAGCGCATGCAAGACCCGCCCAGTCTCAAGGATTTGGCCCGCGAGATCGGCCTCAATGAATACCAACTCAAAGCAGGCTTTAAGAACATCTACGGCAGTCCTGTGTTTCAGTATTTGACGGATTACAAGATGGAGCATGCCCGCAAGCTGCTCGATTCGCAGGAGTACAAGGTCAACGAAGTCGGCTATCAAATCGGCTACAGCAACCCCAGCCACTTCATCGCGGCCTTCAAGAAGAAGTTTGGCACCACGCCGAAGAAGTATCTCATGGCACTAAAGTAATTCGGAATGGGGAATTCGAGATTCGGAAAGCCAAGCGCTACCGAGTCGCATCGATTCTCCCTTTCGAATTCCGAATCACGAATCTCGAATTCAAAATAAGAATGAAAAACCCGATCAATACCCTCACCGATGCCATCAAAAGCCTCAATGGCAACGGTAAGCTCGACACCCGCGACCGCGTCGAGGCGCTGCGGGAGAAGACCCGCAAAAAGTACAGCTACGCTACCCGCGCGGTGCTAATGGTCAACCTTGGCTCACCCGATGAGCCCACGGCCAAAGCCGTCAAGCCCTACCTCGACGAGTTCCTAATGGACGAGCGCGTGATCGACCTGCCCCTGTGGGCCCGCAAGCTGATCGTGCAGGGCATTATCCTCAACGTCCGCCCCAAAAAATCAGCCGAGGCATACGCCAAAATCTGGTGGGATGAGGGCGCACCCCTGATCGTGATCACCGAGCGGCTGATGGAAAAGCTGCAAAAGGAGATCAACCTGCCCCTGGAAATCGGCATGCGCTACGGCAACCCCTCCATTGAGGCGGGGATGCAGTCTTTGGTCGATAATTATCCCAATCTCAAGGAGATTTTTCTGCTGCCTCTTTACCCGCACTACGCCATGTCCTCTTACGAGACGGTGGTGGTCAAGACCCGTGAAATTCAGGAGCAGAAGTTTCCTCACCTGAAGCTGTCTGTGCAGCCGCCGTTTTTTGACGAAAACGCATATCTCAACGCCTTGGTCGCAACCATGCGGCCCTACCTCAAGGACGACTTCGACCATTTCCTCTTCAGCTACCACGGGGTACCCGAGCGCCACATCAAGAAGAGCGACCCCACCAAGTGTCATTGCCTCAAGGTGGACAATTGCTGCGAAGTGGCCTCTGCCGCCCACGCTGTCTGCTATCGCCATCAGGTAATGGAGACCTCGCACAAGGTCGCGGCCAAACTGGGTATTCCCAAGGACAAATACACGGTCTCCTTCCAGTCGCGCTTGGGGCCTGACCCTTGGCTCAAGCCTGCTACCGACGACACCCTGGAGAAGCTCGGTAGAAAAGGCGTCAAAAACCTCAAGGTAGCCTGTCCCGCCTTCGTGGCCGATTGCCTGGAAACCATTGAGGAGATCGGTATGGAGGGCAAGGAAGAATTTCAGGAAGCTGGCGGCGGCGCGTTCACCATGATTCCCTGCCTCAACGACCAAGACCCTTGGGTCAAGGTGCTGGCCAAGTATGTATGTCAGCACTTCGCGCAGGAAAAGACGGTATCTTACTGAGCCACCCCGCCGTTCAAGGCATAGGCTTCTAGAAAGTCGGCGATCTTGCGGTCGTTGCTCAGGCGGGGAAATTTGTTCTGTCCGCCCAACTTGCCTTGGGCGCGCATGTACTCGCGCGAGGCCCCCACTGGCAAGGGCTTGACTTCGGCCCGACGCAGGATATTGCCCTCGCGCAAGTCGCGGTAGTAGGGGTTGCTTTGCTGTAGATGCTGATCCAGTACCTCCGTGAAGCGGCCCAGGTCTGCAGGAGGATGGGTAAATTCGACTAGCCATTGATGGGCAGAGTCTCCTTTTTGCTCGCGAATCAGCGGGGCCACGGTAAACTCTTGAAACGTAGCTCCAGTGGCCTGGCTAGCTGCGATGATGGCGGCGTTGACCTCCTCTGAAATTACGTGCTCGCCGAAGGCACTGAGATAATGCTTGACTCGTCCGGTCACGCGCAACTTGTAGGGATTGATCGAGGTGAATTTGACCGTGTCGCCGATGTCGTAGGCCCAAAGCCCCGCGTTGGTGCTGATCACCAGCACATACTGCTCCCCCAGCTCGACCTCGCGCAGGGTCAGGCGGGGGGCATTGGCCTTGCCGTACTCGCTCAGGGGGATAAATTCGTAGAAAATGCCGTAATGCGGTAGGAGCAGCAGCCCCGCGTCGTGAGGGTCATTTTG
>CAYVAP010000309.1:0-6124 GCA_964449365.1 uncultured Bacteroidia bacterium | reverse complement strand
TTCATCACTGGCTTGGCGAGCTTGGGTTTCTGGTGGGTGGGGGTCTGCTCTCCGCAGTCCTCTTCGGTGGGCTTTTTCATCACTGGCTTGGCGAGCTTGGGCTTGAGGGTCTTTTCGATTTCGCTCGGCTCTCCAGGATCTTTTTTCATCACCGGTTGGGCGAGCTTGGGCTTAACCAGCTTGGGTTTGATGGGCTTTTTATCTATTTCTTCAGAAGAGGGCTTTCGCATGGCTGGCTTGGCCAGTTTGGGCTTGGCTCCAGCCTGATCGCTGGCTTTGCTGTGTAATTTGGGCCGGGCCAGTTTGGGCTTGGTAGCTGGTTTGGCTGGCTCTGGTATTTGATCGGCAGGTAAAGGGAACAGCGCCCGCAGATCATTAAAGTAAAACTTTTTTTGCAGGTCGAATGATGGGGAGCCGATTTGCTGATACAAGCTTCGAAACTGCTCCCACAGTGCGGGGCGTTGCTCGCGGAAAGCTTCAGGGTGAATGCGTTTTTGCCGAAGGAAAGTTTCGAAGTTCATATTAGGCTGGATTCTGCGATGAAAGAGGTAGGCTGGCTAGCCAGGCTAAGTAACGATCCAAAAATAAGTAATGCCGCTACGCTTGATCCTTCGCACCATGGCTGCGTCAGAAAAACCTTCCTTAGCTCGCTAAGGTCGGCTTTTTATTCGAGCCTGGGGCCCTTTGTCCCAGCCTCTCATGGCCCTGGCACGAATTCTCTGCGCGAAATCGGCATGTTATTTTTCTCGCCTTACTAAGGAAAAATGCGTGGTCAGTAGCACCGCCACCAACCACGCACTTGATCTACTTTCGTCGGAATTAGAGCTTCCGGCGAATCTCGTTGACTTTGTAGGATTCGATCTCGTCGCCGACCTTGATGTCGTTGTAGTTGTCGATCATCATGCCGCACTCTTGACCGGAAGTGACCTCTTTGGCGTCGTCCTTGAAGCGCTTGAGCGAGACGAGTTTGCCTTCGTGTACGACTACGCCATCGCGGATGATCCGTACGGGGTTGTTGCGCTCGATCTTGCCGGAGGTAACCAGACAGCCCGCGATGTTGCCGACTTTGGTGATTTTGAAAACCTCCTTGATCTCGGCGGTACCCGTGATTTCCTGGCGCAGCTCGGGTGAGAGCAATCCCTCCAAGGCATCACGCACATCGTTGATGGCGTCATAGATGACGGAGTAGAACTTGATGTCCACCGATTCGCGCTCGGCCAGTTGGCGGGCTTTGGCGATGGGCCGTACGTTAAAGGCAATCACAACCGCCTCAGAAGCGATGGCCAGGTTGATGTCGGCCTCGGTAATGGCACCGACTGCCTTTTGGATGATATTGACCTGTACCTCTTCAGTCGAGAGTTTGAGCAATGAGCCAGCCAGGGCCTCTACCGAACCATCCACGTCGCCACGAATGATGACGTTGAGCTCTTCGAAACTGCCCAAGGCGCGACGGCGACCAATCTCTTCGAGGGTCAGGCGGTTGGTGTTGCGCAACTGCTGCTGACGAAATAGCTCTGAGCGGCGCTGGGAGATTTCCTTGGCTTTGCTCTCTTCGTCGAAGACATAAAACTTATCACCTGCCATAGGCTGCCCGCCTACCCCGAGGATCTGTACCGGCGTGGCAGGCCCAGCTTCTTTGACACGCTCGCCATTTTGGTCGATCATGGCACGGACCTTACCATAGTGGATCCCTACAACCATCGGATCACCGACTCGCAGGGTACCTTTTTCTACTAACATGGTCACCACGGTACCACGGCCTTTATCCAAGCGCGACTCGATCACGGTACCGGAAGCCAGCCGGTCAGGATTGGCTTTGAGTTCGAGCAGATCCGATTCGAAGATGACCTTTTCGAGCAGGTCTTCCACGTTTTGCCCTTTGAGGGCGGAGATTTCCTGCGACTGAAACTTACCGCCCCAATCTTCTACCAGGATGTCCATCTCGGCCAGTTGGGTACGAATACGATCAGGGTTGGCCCCTGCTTTATCGATTTTGTTGAGGGCAAAGACCATGGGTAGTTCTGCCGCCTGGGCGTGGCTAATGGCCTCTTTGGTTTGGGGCATCACGGCATCGTCGGCCGCGACTACGATGATCGCCACGTCGGTAACTTTGGCACCGCGCGCACGCATGGCGGTAAAGGCTTCGTGGCCAGGGGTATCGAGGAAGGTTACTTTTTGACCGTTTTGCAGGCTCACGGTGTACGCTCCGATGTGCTGGGTGATGCCTCCGGCTTCACCTGCGGCTACATTGGCTTTGCGTAGGTGGTCGAGCAGGGTGGTTTTACCATGGTCGACATGGCCCATCACGGTGATGATGGGTGCGCGGGGCAGAAGATCTTCTGGATTGTCTTCTTCCTCCTCGATTTCGAGGTCTCCCTCGGTCACGTCGACAAATTCGGCCGAGTAGCCATAGTCGCCAGCGAGCAGGGTGAGCAGTTCTGCATCGAGGCGCTGGTTGATGGAGATCATCATGCCGAGCTCGAAGCTTTTGGTGATGATTTCGTTGACCGGCACGTTGATGAGGTTGGCAAGCTCGTTGGCGGTGATGAACTCGGTGAGTTCGAGGGTCATGGCGCTTTCGGCGGCGCGCTGCTCCATGGCTTCGCGGCGAGCGGCAGCGGTATCACGCTTTTCACGGCGCAGGCGCTGACGGTTGCGCGAGGGGCCTTTGCCCAACTGGGAGAGGGTGGTCTTGATCGACTGATCGACCTCTTGTTTCGAGGGCTTCTCTTTGCGAACGCCTTTGCTGCGGTCACGATTGCCACCCGCTGTATTGTCAGCCGTTCCCCCTTGTCCTTGCGGGGTAGGAGTGCCTTCGCCCTCGCCTTTGCGCTTCCGCTTGCGGCGGCGGCGGCGGCGTTTCTTGGGCTTGTCGTCCTCTTCGGTGGTACTGGCCTTATTGGTTTCCTCTTCCTTCTTCTTCTTGCGCTTATCGCCAGGCAGCTCGATTTTGCCCATCACTTTCAGGCCTGAAAGTTTGGGGGCATTGTCTTCAGCTCTTACGACCTGAGATTTGCCTGACTCTTTGCTTTCGCTGTGCTCAGCAGTAGGAGCTTCAACTATTTGAGAATGGGATTCGATAATCGGAGATTGTTGGGTTGGGTTAGATTCAGCATACTGGATGGTAGTTTTCTCAGTCGGCTTATCTTGTTTGGTTTCGGCAAGGGGCGGGGTGGTCTGAGGCTTGTTCTCTTCGGCGGGCGAAGAATCTGGTTCAGCCGGAGTCGAGGTGGAATCTTTGGCTACCGGGGTAACGACCTCCTCGGGTTTGGTTTCTTGCTTGGGTTTAGGCGGCTCAACAGGTTTTTCTTCAGCAGGTGGCTCAGATGTTTCCTGTTTGGGCAGCTCTTTGGTTTCTGACTTGGCCTTGGGGGGTTCTTTTTTCTCAGCCTTAGGAGCGACTACCTCTGGTTTTTCTTCAGGAGCGGGCTGCTCTTGGGCGGCAGGTTTTTCTTTTGGTTGATCGGCAGGCTTTTCAGCAGCCGATTCTTTGGCTTTGTTTTCGCTTTTGCTACGGCCTTTGCCCACTTGATCGAGGTCGATTTTGCCGATCACATGCAAGCCTCCTTTGTCGCCTTCATCTTGCTTTTTCTCGGGCTCTGGGGTGTTTTTTTCTTCCACTGGAGCCTCCGGTTTGCTCTCAGGTTGAGGCGCGGGGTTTTTTTCCTGCTCGGGCTTTACCCCTTCCTCCTTTTCAGGGGTAGGGGTCTGGCGCGAGAAAATCTGGTTGCGAAGGTCTGCTGCGGTGATGCCATCGTTGCGGTCGTCATCTTCGGACTTGACTGGCGTTTCTTCTGCATGGCCATGGCCGTTGCCATTGGGGGGGCGTACGTCTTCACGACGGCGCTCATTCAGTTGAGCGGCTTTTTCCTTCATCAGCTTCTCGGAGGCAAACTCCTTCAAGAGGATATCATACTGATCATCAGACAGCTTGGTATTAGGAGAAGGGCTCACGTCGTGCCCATTCTCCTGCAAGTGCTCGACCAGCAGGGTAGTCCCTACATTCAGTTCCTTGGCTACTTTGAATAAGCGATATATCTGCTTCTTTCCCGACATGCGTTGAGTAAACCTCCAATTAAATTACTTCGCTAATTAGCAATAAATTAAGCGAATTTACCACCAATCTGAAAAAAATAGACCTAGGGTGAACCTTTGTCCACCCTAGATCGTGCACTTTCTACGAAAAACGAGAACCAGAGGTTGGTTATCTGTACATTGTCAGAGTCTTATCCCATGTGATTCTCTTTTTTCCAAAAGTTCGATCTGAGTGCGCTTATGCATTGGCATCGGTTTCTGCCTCCGGTTCTGCATCTGCGTTTTCAAATTCTTCTTTCAAAACGCCGAGGACGTTCTGAATGATCTCTTCTTCGAGGTCGGTGCGGCGCACCAATTCCTCAAAAGACAGGTCCAATACGCTCCGGGCGGTGTCGCACCCGATGCGCTTTAGTTCGTCGATGACCCACTGATCGATCTCATCGTTGAATTCGTCGAGGTCGATATCTTCTTCATCCGGGTCGATTTCCCGGAATACGTCGATTTGATAGTCAGTCAGCTTGCTGGCCAGCTTGATGTTGAGGCCATTTTTACCAATAGCTAGCGAGATCTGGTCTGGCTTGAGGTATACATGCGCCGTGCGAGCCGCTTCGTCGAGCTTGGTGGAAGATATTTTGGCTGGGCTGAGGGCGCGCTGGATGTATAGCACCTCGTTGGCGGTGTAGCTGATCACATCGATATTTTCGTTGCGCAATTCGCGTACGATGCCGTGGATGCGGCTGCCTTTCATCCCCACGCAGGCACCAACTGGGTCGATGCGGTCGTCGTAGCTTTCGACAGCTACCTTGGCTCGCTCGCCAGGCTCACGTACAATGCCACGAATGTTGATCAGGCCATCGTAAATCTCAGGTACTTCTTGCTCAAAGAGCTTCTCTAGGAAGAGCGGTGCGGCCCGCGAAATGATGATACGGGGATTGTTGTTTTTCATTTGCACCTCCAGCACCACGGCGCGCAGGGTATCGCCTTTGCGGAAGCGGTCCTTAGGAATTTGCTCGGTTTTGGGCAGCACCAGCTCGGCTCCGTCGTGTGAAACCAGTGTCTCGTTTCGCCATACTTGATACACCTCCCCGACGATGATGGTGCCGACCATGTCTTCGTACTGCTCGACTACGGCAGCTTTTTCTAGGTCGCGGATTTTTTGGGTGAGGGTCTGCTTGGCAGTTTGAACGATCTTGCGGCCAAAGGAAAAGAAGTTAATTTCTTCTGCGACCACGTCGCTCACCTCATAGTCTGGATCTAGCTCTAGGGCTTCGCTCAGCGGAATCTGGCGAGACTCGTCTTCCAACTCCAAGTCTTCTACCACTTCGCGCTCACGGAAGCCTTGAATGTCGCCCTTGTCGACGTTGACGATGATTTCAAAGTTCTCATCTGATCCATACTCTTTACGGATCATGGTACGAAATACCTCTTCCAACACCCCCATGAGGGTGGCGCGGTCGATATCTTTGAACCGAGAGAACTCGGTGAATGCATCGACGAGATTTATTTCCGGTTCTGCAGTTTTTCTGCGTGCCATCTATGTCCTTTAAACGTTTCTTTCGGGGGTTCGTTGAGCGCTAAGTGAATTTGGCGCTTTCTTTAGAAAATGATCACCACCTTGGCCTCTTCTACTTGATCAAAAGGGATGGTTTGGACGGGATCTTCTTCATTCTCAACCGACTGATTGTTCTTGGCTTTCTTCTTGCCCTTACGCTTTTTATTGGGTAGAAGTTCGAGGATAAGAGATTCGTCAGTTACGTTTTGCAGCAATCCGGTATGGGTCTCTCCGCTCGACAGCCTTACCTGCAAGTGGCGACCGACGTTTTTTGCATACTGCCGATGCATGACCAATGGTGTGCCAACTCCGGGCGAACTGACCTCTAACGTGTAAGGAAAGTCAAAGTCGTCCCGATCTTCCAGGGCATGACCGATCTTTCGGCTCAGCGTGGCGCACTCATTCATGGTAATGCCTGCGTCGGTATCGACTTTTACGTTCAACACACTCTGTGGACCACGCGCCAGGTGCAGCGATACGACTAATGCTTCTGGCATAACCACAGCCACAGTATCGGTAATGAGCTGCTGGATATCT
>CAYVAP010000308.1:3625-6144 GCA_964449365.1 uncultured Bacteroidia bacterium | reverse complement strand
ATACCCTTATACCTTATTTCCCTTATACCCCTGACCTTTCATATAGGTGAGTGCTGCTCGTCAAGATTCTATGCGAATGTCGAATGGTTACTTACTGAATTCCGAAGGCAGTAGTGCGTGCTGCAAACCTATTCGATTGAATCACAAAATGGCGATCAGTGGACTGAGGGTTGGCAAGAGAGTGATCCAGCGGGGGGGCATTGATCGAACGGTCGAGGCTACCGACGGGGACGCGGCTATGCCGCTATCAATGGGGGTGTGGCTATCGCTACCAACGCGAACGCGGCTATGCCGCTACGACCTGTGGGGGCAGCCTCCCCTTGCGCTTGGTCGGCAGCCATGGCAGCCGCAGCGCGGCGCCACCGTTGGTAGCCATTCGGCACCCCCGCAGGCAAGCCGCGTAGCGGCGACACCGCATACCTTACCCCATGCCACATACCGATGCCCGATCACGCCCAAGGCGGTCAAGGCTTCTTGGGTTCAGGGGCGGCCCACAGCATCGAGCTGCTCAGGTAGCGCTGCGCCATCATGGTGCGTTGGCTGCTGTCGGGAGCGGAAACCATAGCCTGCTGGAGGGCGGCCTTCACCTGCCGAGTGGTGTCTGATGCACTCAGCTTAGCGGATGCTTTCGGGACAGGCGTGGTCTGCGCCAGCGAAAGGGCCAGGGTCAAGGTTGTGCAAAGAGTGAGGAAATACCGAAGCATGACGGGTGGGGTTGGGGGGGAAAATAACCGAGGGAAAAGAACCTCGGCGAACTGATCCCAAGGTGCCTAGTCGCCCCTTTTTGCCATCGGCAGATCTGAACATATCCCGATCATTTCTGATCATCGGGTCAAAAACGGTTCCCCTGGCTTGATGGAGACTGGAAGCAAACTCCGACAGCCACCAGATATAGCTATCCGACGACTCCGATCGTCGGATAGCCTTGGTCTTCGGGACTCCGCTCCCGCAGGCAGCCTGGGCCGATCGGAGTCGGCAAGACTAGCGCCGCACCAGGTCTGGAAACGCGGTGCAGCCTAGCTTGAGACCGTGGAAGGCGCCGTTCATCTCTCGGCTCATGCGTCTTCGCGTGGTACCTATTGGCCGCATCACCGGCCTGCTGTTCCGGTTGGGACCCAGCCGGTGGCCGCCTGCGCATCGTGGGTATCAGAACGATTCCCACGTTCACGCCGTCCACTTCGGCGTCGAAACCCCCTCGATCATTACCATCCCCCCGAAATAATTTCGTATGTTCATTTGGCTAACCGATCTCATCATCCCCCAACCAAATCGCTTATGACCGCAGTAAACCTAGAACAAGCGCTGATCCATGCCATTCATCGCCTCAATCAGCAGCAGCAGCAGCAACTGCTGGCTTTCATTGATGTGATGGTGCCGCCGGAAGACAAGTCAAACCCTAGCCATGTTCTGAAACTTGCTGGGACTTTCCCTAAAGAGGACTTGAAAGAAATGCGACAGATCATCGAAGAGGGTAATAAAATTGATTACGATGAATGGTAAATATGCGCTCGACACCAATATGGTGATTGCCTTGCTGGATGAAGAACCAGCAGCCACCAATCAAGCAGCCAAAGCAACCAATCTTTACATCCCTGCCATCGTCATGGGCGAGCTATTTTTTGGTGCTTATGGCTCAGCCAGGGTAAAAGAGAACTTAGCCCGGGCAAAGGCCTACAGTCTTCAAACGGAAATTTTGGAGGTTTCAGAAGAAACGGCGGATTACTACGGCCGCATCAAAGCCGACCTCAAGCGCCTGGGGCGCCCCATCCCCGAAAACGATCTCTGGATCGCGGCCTTGAGCATGCAACACCGCCTCACCCTCGCCTCGCGCGACCAACACTTTGCGCAGGTATCTGGATTGGCCTGGGAACAGTGGTGATTTGCGTAAAAATTGGGGTCCTCTGACCACGTCAGCGGCGGTTACCCCTGATCAGGGTGCTTGATCCCGATCTCTTTTACCCACGACAAAGCCTGACCGATCGAAAATCCCTCTGCGCGGCGTTGCCCTGGGCCCTCGTCGGGGCGCACGCAGGACGTCAACTCAAAGAACATGGGTGTGCCCAGCACACGAAAACCACCCCTAGCCATGCCAGGGGTGGGCCTTACCAAAATCTAAAACAAGAGAACTTACTCGTACACCATTCGCTGGGCAGAGTGATCAAACGGCGGCTGATTTCTGACCTGCACGTTCCCCAAAGACTCGTATCTTCCCCTCGATCAAATCACTTTTTCCCCTTCATGCGCCTACTTTGGCTCGGCTTGATGCTGTTAGGGACTGTGGCCCAAGCCCAGCCCATCCTTGATTCGCTGCGGCGCATCGGGCAGGACCGGGCGCGTCCAGCCACCGAGCGACTCGCGGCGCTGCAACAACTCAGTTGGGCGGGCTACCTTTTCCGGCAGCCTGACTCGGCGCTGTGGGTGGCTCGGCGGCAGTACCAATTGGCCCTTCAGGCCGAGCAGCCCCGGTACCAGGCCCTGGCGCTGAATACCCAGGGCATTGCCAGCTTGCAGTTGGGACA
>CAYVAP010000308.1:0-3525 GCA_964449365.1 uncultured Bacteroidia bacterium | reverse complement strand
CGTGCCATCGCCTACTACCAGCGCGGCCTGGCCCTACGGCCCGCCCTCACCGATCCGGCCATCGTCTCGGCCCTGCTCACCAACCTGGGCAGCGCCTACGGCACCCAGCAGGACTACGAAAAAGCCCTCTCCTCTCTGCGACAGGGCCTCACCCTGCGCCAGCAAATGGGCGATCAGCGCGGCATTGCCGAGTCGCTCAACTTTATCGGCAGCTACTACCATCGCATCGGGCGAGATAGCCTGGCTATCGCCTTTTTGCAGCGCGGGTTGGATTTGGCCCAATCCATTCAGGATCAGCAGCGAGTGCTGTTGCTCTTTGGGAATTTGGCAGAAGTGTACCTCGCCCAAGATCAGCCTGAAAAGGCCTTGCCTTATGCCGAGCAGGCCCTGCAACTGGCACAGCAGGGCGGCTCAGCGGGCAGCCGACAAGGCAGCATGCAGGTAATGGCCCAGATTCAGGCGGCGCTGGGCCATTATCAGGCGGCCTTGGCTTTGACCCAGGCCTACACCGCCCTGCGCGACAGCTTGCTCAACCAAGAAAATCGCCGCGAGTTGATCCGGCAGGAGGAGCAATACAAATACGAACGACAGCGCGAACAGGACCGGCAGGCGCGTAAAAACCAGCGCATCATCACCCTGGCGGTGTCGTTGGTGCTGCTGCTGACCCTGATCTTTGTGCTGCTGCTCTTCAACCGGCTGCGGGTGACCCGCCGGCAAAAAGCCATCATCGAGCGCGAAAAGCGCCGGGCCGAGGCTTCCGAGCGCTTCAAGGAGCAGTTTCTGGCCAACATGAGCCACGAGATCCGCACCCCGGTCCACGCCATCTCCGGGCTGATCAAGCAGTTGCGCCGCTACGCGCCCTCGGCGGAGCAGGGGCCCGCGCTCGACGCCATGGCAAGCAGCGCCGCCAACCTCACCGTGATCCTCAACGACATCCTCGACTTGGCTAAGCTGGAAGCGGGTAAGCTGGAAATCGAACAGACCACCATCTACCCGCGTCGCTTGCTGGCTCAGGTGTGCGATCTCTTCGCATCAAAGGCTCAAGAAAAGACACTCGACCTAGGCTATGAGGTGGCTGAAGCCGTGCCCGAGGCGGTGATGGGCGATCCCATTCGCCTGCAACAGGTCCTGACCAATTTGCTGGGCAATGCCCTCAAGTTCACCGACCAGGGGGGGATCGTGCTGCGGCTGAGTCGCGGGGATGATTACTTGCTTTGGGAGGTACAAGATAGCGGCATCGGTATTACGCCGGATCAAGTGGAGCAGGTCTTCGAGGCGTTTGTGCAGGCCGATGCGAAGACCAGTCGCCGCTACGGGGGCACGGGTTTGGGGCTACGCATTTCGCAGCAGTTGGTCGAGCGGCAGGGCGGGCGCATCTGGGTGGAAAGCGAGCCGGGGGTGGGCAGTCGTTTTTGTTTCACCTTGCCGCTGACCCTCCCTGAAGCCGAGAAAGCCTCCCCGGCGACTGCCTCTGAAGCGACTGTCCAGCACTGGGGCCAGGCCCTGCGTGGCCTGCGAATCCTGTTGGCCGAAGACCATCCCTTCAACGTGATGGTGGTGCAAGACGACCTCAGTTATTACATTCCCGACCTACACCTTGACTTGGTCGAGCAGGGCCATGCCGCCGTAGCCCAGGTGCAGCAGCAGCGCTACGACCTGGTCCTGATGGACGTTCACATGCCCGAAATGGATGGCTACGAAGCCACCCGCGCCATTCGCAGTTGGGAGCAAGCCAATGGGCGGCCCCGGGTACCCATCCTGGCCATGACGGCCAGCGTGCTGCCCGATGAGCTACAGCGCTGCTACGCCGCCGGCATGGACGGCCACATCTCCAAGCCCTATGAGCTGGCTCAACTGCTCGGCAGCATCCGCGACGCCGTCAGCCACTCGATCAGTGGCCCCACCGCTTGATCACTGCGCGTGGTGGCTTTCCGCTGCGCGGCCTATCTTGCCACAACCCAACCCTCACGCTTATGCCCCGCATCCCTTATCCCGCCCCTCTATGCACGACTCCACCCCTCCCATTGACCTCAGCCAGGTAAACGCCATCGCTCGGGGACATCCTGAGCGGGTGCGCAGCTATTTGACCCAGTTTCTGGAACTGGTGCCCCCGCGCATGGCCGCCCTGCAACAACACCGTGCCCAGCAGGACCGCCGTCAGATTCGCCAGACCCTGCACAGCATGCGTCCGCAGTTGGCCTTTTTCGGTGTTCCCGGCGTCAATGCCCTCATCGACCGCCTGGAGCTGGAATACGCGTCCATCCCTTGGCCAGTGCTAGAGGCGCTGCTCGACGACATCATGGCCCGACTGGAGGCAGCTTGTGCAGCGGTGAACTGGAATTTGGAATTTGGCATTCGTGACTCGAAAAAGACAGAGGGGAAAGGGAGCTGATTACCCGGATCATCTTCTTGTTTCGCAGCGCAGCAGTCTCGCTTCCCAACTCTCGCCCTACCCATCCGATATGCTCATCCAACATGCCCATCCCCAGCCTCATCATCGACGACGATCCCTTCATGCAGACCCTGCTGCGCGACAAGCTCATGCAGCACTTCCCGCAGGTCGAGGTGCTGGCTGGCGGGCTGAGTGGCACCGAGGGCCTGGGTCTGATCGAGGTGCATCGCCCGGCGCTGGTGTTTCTGGACGTGGAGATGACCGACATGACGGGGTTTGAGATGCTGCAACGGGTGCCTAAGCCCGATTTTCAGGTGATTTTTATCACCTCGTACAGCCACTACGCCATCAAGGCCATCCGCTTCAACGCGCTGGACTACATCGTCAAGCCGGTGGACATCGACGAGTTGGGGGAGGCGCTGAGCCGCTTTGCGCGACGTACCGAGCAAAACCGCTACGCCGAGCAGCTTGCGCAGGCGCTGCAAAATCTCCAGACCGAGCGCCCTGAAGAGCAGATCCTCATGCTGGCCATGCAAGATGGCGAGCTGCGGGTGCCCCTCAAACACCTGCTGCGCATCGAGGGTGAGCGCAACTATAGCTACCTCTTCATCGAGCGGCATCCCCGGCGGCTGAGTTCCAAGAATCTGGGCGAATTCGAAGAGATGCTGGGCGACAAGGGCTTCTTTCGCTGCCACCGCTCCCACCTGGTCAACGGCCTGCACATCGAGTTGGTGAGAAACACGATCACCCTCACAGACGGCACTGAGCTGCCTATCTCGCGCCGGAAGAAGGAGGCGTTTTCGCAGTGGTACCGGGCGTACCGGGCGGAATAATTCACCCCACCCAGTTTTCGGATACACCCAGCGCCTGATGCTGCCTGGCGCGGGCCATCAGCCGGGCCGCTACCTGATCGTCCGGGCTGTGGGCCAGCACTGCCTCCAAGCCTTCGATCGCCTCGGCGAAGGCCTGCTGTCCGTAAGCCATGACGGCGGCGGCGAAAGTGTCCTGCATGCCGCGCTTTTGCGCCTGTACCGCGACAGGGTCTCCATCAAAGCACTCCCAGACGCCCACGGGTCTTTGGCGTCCCTTGACGCGCACTAGTGCTCTGTCAACTCCCGAATGATGGGTGATCG
>CAYVAP010000307.1:0-6151 GCA_964449365.1 uncultured Bacteroidia bacterium | reverse complement strand
AAGTTGGCCGGATCGCCGCCCGAGAGCTTGATCATGTCCATGGTAGCCATAGCCAGACCAGCTCCGTTTACGATATAGCCCACGTTGCCGTCGAGTTTGACGTAGTTGAGCTGCGATTCGCTGGCCTCTACTTCGAGAGGATCCTCTTCGGCGGTATCGCGCATCTCGGCCACATCTGGGTGGCGATAGAGGGCGTTGCCATCTATGCTCATTTTGCAGTCTACCGCCACGATCTTGTCATCGGCGGTTTTGAACATGGGGTTGATCTCGATCAACTCTGCGTCGAGCCCTTGGTAAGCCTGGTAGAGGGCAGAGATGAATTTGACTGCACTCTTGAAAGCCTGACCGCTAAGGCCCATGCCAAAGGCAATTTTGCGGGCTTGAAAGCCGCCTAGCCCCGTAACCGGGTCTATCCATTCGCGCACGATCTTCTCGGGCGTCTTTTCGGCCACCTCCTCGATGTTCACCCCGCCTTCGCTGGAGGCGATGATCACGTCGCGGCCCTTCTCACGGTCGAGCGTGATGGAGAGGTAAAGCTCTTCGCGCTCGCTTTCGCCGGAATAGTACATATCCTGCGCGATGAGGATCTGGTTGACCTTTTGGCCGCCGGTGGCTTCGTTTTGGATGGTCACCAGGGTGCCACCCAGGATTTTTTCAGCGGCCTCTTTGACGCCGTCTAGGCCTTTGACCACCAAGACTCCCTTGGAGCCGGTCTCGGTAATACTGCCTTTGCCGCGTCCACCCGCGTGGATCTGGGCTTTGATCACGAAAAATTGACCCTCAGGGCCCCCTTCGTAGAGATTTTTGGCCGCCTCGACGGATTCATCGACGGTGCTGGCCACGGTGCCTTCCTGAATGGGCACCCCGTAGCGTTTGATCAACTCTTTCGCTTGATATTCGTGAAGTTTCATCTGCGGGAAAAATTAAGGTGGGATGGTTGGGAGTTGCTTGCCTGGCGATAAAAATAGGGGGCTGCACAGAGAATTTCAAACTTTCGGCAGGACAGCGCGCAGAGACAAAAGTCATTGCAAAAAAACTATTTCTGATCGATGCCCTGGGAGATCGCGAATTTTTTATATTTTCAAAATCTGTCTGCATCAGAATCGATTCGTTACCGAGCCGATTCCTTTGCTTTTGATGTCCTACCAAGCTTAAAATGATCCTCGATGAGAATCCTTACTTTGGCCTGTCTGCTTAGTCTAAGTAGCCTATGGCTGTCTTTGAGTGCCCAAGGGCCCGGTGCGGTGCAGTTTCGCAGCGGTGCCGAATCATTTCCTGACAACGTCTCGCGCTTTGTGAGCAGCCCGGTCCCGGCGGTAGATGTGGCCCAGGGTCGCTACTACCGGTACGTGCAGTTTGATGCCACTCCCGAAGCCTCGGTGCGAGCGGCGCTGGAGGCCCAGGGGTTACGCTTTTTGGCATACGTGCCCCGAGCCACTTACCTGGTCTCTTTTCCGGTGGGCTATGACCGCAGCGGCTTGCAGGCCCATCCCATCCACGCGGTGTTTGCCCCCCGTACAGCGCATCAGGTAGCCCCCACGCTGCGGAAGGGCGACTTTCCTGCACATGCCATGCAGGGGCAGCAGATCGATCTGACCCTGCTGCTAGCGCCCGATCTCGATCCGGCCTGGATGCAGACCCAGCTACTAACCCAAGGCTGGCAACTGCTATCAGAGCTGCAGCGTGGCCCTACCATCGACTTGCGGGTGGGGGTGAATGACATCCCGACCCTGGCGGCGCTGCCGTATGTGCATTGGGTAGAAGCCATCTCTGATCCGGGCGAGCCCGAAGGTGACCTGGCGCGCAGCCTCTCCCGCGCCAATGTGATCGACGCCGCTCATCCCCTGGGCCGCCAGTACGATGGCCGCGGCATCCGAGTCATGGTGCGCGACGATGGGGCCGTAGGGCCTCATATCGACTTCACCGGGCGGCTGACCATCAACTCGACCAATACCTCCCTAGGGGATACCCACGCCGATGGCGTGGCTGGCGTCATGGCCGGAGCCGGCAACTTCGACCCTCGCAACGCAGGCACCGCCCCCGGCTCGGAGATTTACGTGCTAGACTACAACTCCACCTTTACTGACCAGACCCTGCCGCTGCACCTGAGCGACTCGGTGATGATCACCAATTCGTCTTATTCCAACGGCTGCAACGCCGGGTACACCACCACCACCCAGCGGGTCGATGAGCAGTTGCACGACTACCCTTCGCTGCTGCACGTCTTTTCGGCGGGCAACTCCAATGGCTCCAACTGTGGCTACGGCGCTGGTAGTCAGTGGGGCAACATCACCGGCGGCCACAAACAAGGCAAAAATACCGTGACGGTGGCCAACTTGTTCTCCGACGGGGAGCTGGCCAATAGCTCTAGTCGCGGACCCGCCCACGATGGGCGCATCAAGCCCGACTTGGCTGCGCACGGACAGGGGCAGCCCAGCACCAATCCCAATAACGGGTACCAATCTTTTGGGGGCACCTCCGCGGCAGCGCCCACAGCGGCGGGATCATTTGCCCAGTTGTACCAAGCCTACCGTACCTTGCACGGCGGTGCTTATCCGCCCGCCGCGCTGATCAAAGCTTTGATGCTCAATACCGCCGAGGATTATGGCAATCCTGGCCCGGACTTTCTCTTTGGGTGGGGGCGCGTCAATGCCTACCGCGCCCTGCTGGCGATGGAGCAGCAGCAGTACTTGGCCGATACCATCGCCCTCAATGGTTCCAATGACCACCTCTTGACCGTGCCCGCAGGCGTGAGCGAGCTGCGCGTCATGGTTTATTGGAACGATCCCGAGGCGGCGCCCAATGCCTCGGTAGCGCTGATCAACAACCTCGACATAAGTCTGCAAAACAGCCAAAGCGGGACCAGCTACCTGCCCTTGGTCCTGGATCACACGCCCAACGCCAGCACCCTCGACCAGCCTGCCACCCCCGGCCTCGACTCGCTCAACAATATGGAGCAGGTGCGTATCACGAGCCCCGCAGCGGGCGACTACCTCCTCAACGTGGTAGGGACGGACCTTCCCTTTGGCAACCAAGAGTATTGGGTGGTCTACGAATTGATTACCGATGAGCTGACGCTGACCTACCCCTACGGCGGAGAAGGGTTCGTGCCAAATACCACCGAGCGCATTCATTGGGACACCTACGGCGATACGGGCAGCTTTACCCTGGAGTACACCCTCGACAATGGTGCGACCTGGCTGCCCATCACTACCCTGGGAGGGGCGACGCGTTTTTATGATTGGGATGTGTCCCAAGCGATGACCGGGCAAGCCAAAGTGCGGATTACGCGTGGCAGCCAAAGCAGCGAAAGTGCCTATCCCTTTACGATTGCGGCCTTGCCCAAAGGCATCACTGTCGAGTCGGTGTGCCAGGATCGGGCCCAGCTATCCTGGACGCCGGTACCCGGTGCCATGGCTTATGAGGTCTATTTGCTAGGTGAAAAATACATGGACTCTGTGGTGCGTACCGCGCAAAGCTCGGTGTGTGTGCCCATCAGCGACCCCAACGCCGCGCTTTGGTTTGCCGTCAGCGCAGTGCCAGACAGCCAATCGTTACCGGGCCGACGATCCCGCGCCATCAGCCATAGCGGTGGGGTATTCAACTGCTCGGCCATCGATCTGGCCGTTACCAGCCTGATCGAGCCTCTGTCGCCCCATTTTTCCTTCTGCTTCGATGACTCGCTGCGCATGCGCTTCTCTCTGTTCAACCAGGGCGATGCCGATGAGCATGGGTTTACCTATGGCTTTCAGATCGACCAGGGAGCGCCCACGGTCGAGACCTACGCCGACACGCTGCGCAGTTGTGGATACCTGGAAGTAGCCTTTGCCACGGCGCTGGGGGCCCTGGCACCCGGAGTGTATGAACTGCGGACCTTCGTGAGCTTGCCTGGCGACCTCAATCCCAGTAACGATACCCTGATCACGCGCATTCGCGTGGCAGGGATTCCTTTCCTGGAGACCTTTGAGAGTTTTGAGGTATGTGGTACCGATGCCAACTGCGGCGAGGAGGTATGCCCGCTGGGAAATGGTTGGACCAATCTGATCAATAACCTCGAAGATGACGTCGACTGTCGCGTAAATCAAGGGCAGACCCCCTCAAGCGGTACCGGACCAGCCCAAGATTACAATCCGGGTATTGCCGCTGGAAAGTACGTGTACCTCGAAAGCAGCGGCGGATGCAGCGGCCAGGAAGCTATCTTGCTAAGCCCCTGCATCGATTTGAGCGGCATGAGCCAGCCTGTGATGACCTTCCGTCGCCACATGGTGGGGGGCAACATCGCTTCGCTGCACGTGGATGTAAACACTGGCAGTGGATGGGTCAACGACGTGATGACCCCGCTGCAGGGTAGTCAGGGCTTTGGCTGGCAACTGAGCACCGTCGACCTGAGTGCCTATGTCGGCCAAAACCTTCAGGTGCGGCTGCGCGGATACACCGGGGCTGGTTTTGAAGGCGATATCGCCGTAGATGACATCCAGTTTTTCGAAGCAGGAGCGGCTCCACAAGCAGGGTTTGTGGCCTCTACCGACACGGCCTGCCCGGTACAGGCGGTGCAACTCATCGATGAGTCGGTCCCCACGCCCACGGGCTGGTCTTGGTCTGTTACTCCCAACACCGTTACTTATCTCGATGGTACCAATAGCAACTCGCGCTTTCCGGTGCTGCGCTTCGACGCCCTGGGTAGCTACGATGTGAGTTTGACCGCGACGGATGCCAACGGTAGTAGCGTCGAAACCAAAAGCGGCTTGATCGAGATTACCCCTGGAGCGGCCTTCAGCGCGGTAGCCTCTTTCGAAGCAGAGGCCCTCTGTGGCACCGATCTCAATTGTGAGGAGGAACTCTGCCCTCTGCGTAGCAGCTCCGATTGGCACAACCTGCCCAACGGCCCGGTCGATGCCATCGACTGGCGCGTGAATGCCGGGCCTACGGCCTCCAATGGCACAGGACCAAGCGTAGACCATACCCTGGGTACCCTAGCTGGGAAATATCTCTACCTCGAAGCTTCGCAGTGTACCAATGAAGAAGCCCTGCTAGAAAGCAATTGCCTGGATCTGACCGATACCACTGCCGTAGGAATCTTCAGCTTCTGGTACCACATGCAGGGAGACCATATCGGCTCGCTGCATGTCGATGTCAATGCCGACGGCAATTGGGACCTCGACGTGATGGCCCCCTTGGTAGGGGAGCAGGGCAACATCTGGCAAAAAGCGCAGGTCAGCCTGGCCGCGTACGCTGGCCAAACGATCCAACTGCGCATCCGCGCCTACAGCGGCAACGATTTTCAGGGCGATATCGCCATCGATGACCTCTCGGTGAAGCGCATCGTAGCTCCTCGCGCCAACTTTGGGGCAGCCCAACCTGTGTTGTGTCCCAATGTGATCACCACCTTGGTAGACAGTAGTCAGGGCGACAATCTCAACTACTTCTGGAGCCTGGGGGCTGGGGCCAATCCGCCTTTTGCCGTAGGTCCAGGCCCTGTGCAGGTAACCTATGCTAGCCGAGGGGTCCGGCAGATCTCACTGGTGGTGAGCAACGAAGTCGGCAGCGACACCTTCACGCGCACGGTGCTGATCGATACTCTGCCGATGGCTTTTTTTCTTACCCAGCCGATCTCGGGCGACACCATCACCTTCAGCGATTTCTCCTTGGGTAATGTCACCGATTTGCTGTGG
The DNA here is from genome assembly GCA_964449365.1 of uncultured Bacteroidia bacterium. GTDB lineage: Bacteria > Bacteroidota > Bacteroidia > J057 > J057 > CAYVAP01. Next base: position 479 of record CAYVAP010000307.1, on the reverse strand, counting down.
GACTTTGGGGATGGAAATACCCGCCTCAATGATAGCAGCGTAACCCACGTGTATCAGGATAGCGGGGAGTTTACCGTTTCCCTGATTGCCAGCAACGCTTGTGGCAGCGATACCTTCAGCCAGACGGTAACCGTTACCCTGCCCCTCACGCAAAAGATTGCGTCGCTGGCTGGTATGCAGGTGCTGGTGGCCCCCAACCCCAACCAGGGGACTTTTACCGTTTCGCTGCAGGGGCAAGCCACGGGCGAGCTATGGTTGACCCTCTTTGACCTGCGCGGTCGCACCCTACACGAGCAACGCAACCCCTTGTCAGGCAGCAGCCTGCGCAAAACGGTGCGGGTAGAGTCTCTGCCCGAAGGGGTGTATCTGCTTCGCCTGCAACTCAACGGGCAAAGCGTCTACCGCCGCCTGATGATCGAGTGAGGCCCTTAGTGCTTCGCATTCGAAATTCGTAATCAGGAATTCGTAATTGAAAGTAA
>CAYVAP010000306.1:0-6183 GCA_964449365.1 uncultured Bacteroidia bacterium | reverse complement strand
ACTAGGCCCGTCCGGCGATCGGAGTCGCCGGACAACCCGCCAAGAAAGCCCTCACCTTCCGGCAGAGGCTTCTATCTCTCTTACTGATCATTGATCACTGCTCACTGACCACCGACTCCTGCGCCTCAAAGCGAATATCCCCATTTCTCGCCACCACCTCGATGGCGCTGTCCTTGCTCACTTCCCCAGCCAGGATGGACTTCGAAAGGCGGTTGATCACCTCCTTTTGCAGCAGGCGCTTGACCGGGCGCGCACCGTACTGCGGGTCGTAGCCCAGGCTGCCGATCAGTTGCAGGGCTTCCTCGCTGAAGTGCAGGCTGATGCCCTTCTCGGCCAGGCGACGGGTCAGGCCACGCGCCTGGATGCGCACGATCTCGGCCATGTCGGTTTCGCTCAGCGGCGCAAAAACGATGGTCTCGTCGAGGCGGTTGAGGAACTCAGGACGCAGTTGCTTTTTCAGCAGGTCCAGCACCTGCTCCTTGATGATCACCATCAGGGCGTCCTTGTTCTCCGGGGTCAATTCTTCGAATTTCTCCTGGATGTAGCCCGACCCCATGTTCGAAGTCATGATGATGATGGTGTTCTTGAAATCGACGGTGCGGCCCTTGTTGTCGGTCAGGCGGCCATCGTCGAGCACCTGCAGCAAGATGTTGAAGACGTCCGGGTGGGCCTTCTCGATCTCGTCGAGCAGCACCACCGAGTAGGGGCGACGGCGCACCGCTTCGGTCAATTGGCCGCCCTCGTCGTAGCCCACGTAGCCGGGAGGCGCGCCCACCAAGCGGCTCACGCTGTGTCGCTCCTGGTACTCCGACATGTCGATGCGCACCATGTTGCGCTCGTCGTCGAAGAGAAACTCCGCCAGGGCCTTGGCCAGCTCGGTCTTGCCCACCCCGGTCGAACCGAGGAAGATGAAGCTGCCGATGGGGCGGTTGGCGTCTTGCAAGCCCGCCCGGCTGCGGCGAATGGCATCCGATACGGCCTCGATGGCTTCCTCCTGTCCCACCACGCGGTGGTGCAACTCATCCTCCAGGCGCAGCAGCTTTTGCCGCTCGCTCTCCACCATCTTGCTCACCGGAATGCCGGTCCAGCGGGAGATGATGTCGGCGATGTCCTCAGCATCAACCTCTTCCTTGAGCAGGCGCTGCTCGTTCTGGGCTAGTTGCTGCTCAAAAGTGCTTACCTGCTCCTCCAACTGCGGGATGCGCCCGTACAGGATCTCCGACGCCTCGCCGTAGCGACCTTCGCGCTCGGCCTTTTCCGCCTCGAAGCGCAGTTGTTCCACCTCCTCGCGGTTGCCGCGAATCTGCTGATGCAGCGCCTTTTCGCTCTCCCAGCGTTGGCGCATCACGTTGCGCTCGTCCTTGAGGTTGGCGAGGGTCTCCTCCACCTCCTTGAGGCGCTGATCGTCGGCTTCGCGCTTGAGGGCCTCGCGCTCGATCTCGAACTGCCGGATGCGGCGCTCTAGCTGGTCCAGTTCCTCGGGCAGCGAGTCGGTCTCCAGCCGCATCTTGGCCGCCGATTCATCGATCAGGTCGATGGCCTTGTCGGGCAAAAAGCGGTCGCTGATGTAGCGATGCGACAACTCCGCCGCCGCCACGATGGCCGCGTCGGTGATGCGCACCCCGTGGTGCACCTCGTAGCGCTCCTTCAGCCCGCGCAGGATGGAGACGGTGTCAGCCACGCTGGGCTCGCCGACCGTGACCGCTTGGAAGCGACGGGCCAGGGCTTTGTCTTTTTCGATGTGCTTTTGGTACTCGTCGAGGGTGGTCGCCCCGATGGCCCGCAGCTCGCCCCGCGCCAGGGCGGGCTTGAGGATGTTGGCCGCGTCCATCGCCCCGTCGGTCTTGCCCGCGCCCACCAGGGTGTGGATCTCGTCGATGAAGAGGATGAGGGAGCCTTCGGCCTCGGTTACCTCCTTGACCACCGCCTTGAGGCGCTCCTCGAATTCACCGCGAAACTTGGCCCCAGCGATCAGCGCGCCCATGTCGAGCGAGTAGATGGTCTTGCTTTGCAGCCCCTCGGGCACGTCGCCCGCGATGATGCGGTGGGCCAGTCCCTCGGCGATGGCGGTTTTGCCCACGCCGGGTTCGCCCACCAGGATGGGGTTGTTTTTGGTGCGCCGCGACAGGATCTGAATGGCGCGGCGAATCTCATCCTCCCGCCCGATCACCGGATCGAGCTTGCCCTTGCGGGCCGCTTCGTTGAGGTTGCGGGCGTATTTTTTGAGGGCGTTGTACTTGTCCTCGGCGTTTTGGTCGGTCACACGCTGCCCGCCGCGCACCTCTTCCATCACGGTTTTGAGGGACTTCTCGGACACGCCCTGCTCCTTGAGTAGCTTGGCCACGCCGTTTTTGCTTTGCACCATGCCCAGCAGCAGGTGCTCTACGCTCACGAATTCGTCGTTGAGCTTGCCTGCGGCCTGGTTGGCTGCTTCCAGGATGGCGTTGAGGTCTTGCGACAGGTATTGGCCGCCGGTCGCGCCGGAGACCTTGGGGTAGGAGGCGATCAATTCATCGACCTTTCCTTGCAGAAAATCGAGGTTGACGCCCACCTTCTTGAGCATGAAGGGCGCGAGGCTCTCTTCGGCGGTCAGCATGGCCTTGAGCACGTGCCCCCCTTCGATGGCTTGTTGTTGGTTGGCCTTGGCCAGCTCAGCCGCTTGCTGAATGGCCTCCTGGGCTTTGATGGTATATTGATTGAAGTTCATGGCGTTGTTGGATATTGGGATGTGGAGATGTTGAGATATTGAGATATTGGGATGTTGGGACACTAGCTGGTCTCACAATCTCAAACTCTTAAGGTCCCACAGTCTCGAACTCTCAAAGTCCCGAACCCTCAAAGTCCCAAAGTCTCAGAATCTCAACCTCCCTGATCAAAAAGCCTTCCAGGGGTGAAAAAGGGTCAAAGTGGCAGATGGGAGTAGGGAAGAGCTGCCATTTTGGCTAAAAATGGTGGCTTTGCTATTGGTCTTTGCGCCAGGTTGGCGGAGCCGATGGAATTTGCGTAATTTTCGAAGATTAGCTCACCTAGTGCTCTTGGATTGAGCAACGCTCGAAAAACAACTGTCCCCTTTGGAAAGGCGAATGCCTTGTCAAGCAGTGGTTGATACTGTCCATTGAACCATGTTAATTGTTCACTGTTATTAAGGGATTGGCCATTCGAAATTCGCATAAAATTTCAACCAGCAACACTTTAAAATTACGAATTACGAATTACGAATTACGAAGCACTAGCTCGCCCTTCGTCTCATTCCTTGGTTTATGTCCCAATCGAATCCCAAACCCAAAGGCCGCTGTGTGTATTGCGGCAAGCTGTACACCGGCGGCGGCATGAGCCGCCATCTTGCCAGCCACCTGGCCAAGCTCCCCTCGGCCAGAGGCAAGCAAGCGCTACACCTCAAGGTGGTCGATGCGTATGGCTCCTACTTCCTACACCTGCTGATGGACGCGCAAACCCCGCTGCAAAGGCTGGATGATTACTTGCGGGCCATTTGGCTGGAATGCTGTGGGCACCTAAGCCAGTTTGCCTTCGGACGGTGGGAAGAAGAACTGCCCATGCACTTACCGGTCAAGAAGGTATTCGAGCCGGGGTCGTGGCTGCACTACGCCTACGACTTTGGCAGCACCACCGAACTGGCCATTAAGTGCCTCAATACCTACCGAGTGGCGGTAACGGCGGACCGTGGCATCGACCTGCTCTCCCGCAACGAACCTCTACAGCGCCCCTGCGACCACTGTCGGCAGCAACCGGCTGAGTGGATTTGCTCGGTGCATTTTCCCGACGAGGAGATGTACTTCTGCGGGGCTTGCTCCGAGACGCATCAGGCGGAATGCCCCGACGCTGAGTATGCCCTGTTGCCGGTCGTCAACTCGCCGCGCATGGGGGTCTGTGCCTACGACGGCGGCATAATCGACGTGGAGCGGGATCAGGTGGGGGAATGAGGCAGTATTGCCCCTCCCAACCTCACACATTTTTCATATGTTGTCCCAATTGTGCGTAAGTTGAGGACATGGAGCTCTCAACTGGGATGACCTGCTCTACGACATCGAAGAGCAAAACGCCGTGCTGCTCCTGGGGCATGGCTTCATGCCGGGTACCCAGGCGGCGCTTAAGGAGCGGTTGCGTACCCGGCTGAGCGACAAGCTGCTGCATAGCTACGAGCGGGAAGGGTTGTTTCTCTTCGCTGACCGTGAGGCCAAAACCACCGCCCAAAAGGAAGCCATCCGCTTTCAATGGGAGTTACAGCCGGAGGGAAGCACCCTCAAAAAGCTGACAGCCTGCACGATTTTTTCATGCTGGAAAAATTCATCGTGCTCTTCGGCAAAAGGTCAAAAAGCCTTCCAGGGGCGAAAAGGGGTTAAGGTTGGGTATCTTGGTGAGGCCCCTTGGCCGCTGCTGCGGCGAAGAATACGAGAGGCATAGATGCTTTGCCCTCGTTCTCTCTATGGCCCCTATGCCCCGTTCATCCAGGTGAATAAAAAACGCCCTATCTGGTAAACCCATACCATGTTTTGTCTGTCGATGATCATTCACATAGGTGAATACCGCCCTTCACCCTCGATCACAGCCCGGAAGGCACGGTTGAGCAGCGGAACCTCGGTGGTTACGTCGAGGTGATGCTGCTGATAACGCCCCAGGCTGTCAAAGCTCACCCGGATGTCGATGTCCATGGCGTACAGCCAGGAGCCCTTGCGCAGCTTGGTCTCGACAAAGGCCAGGACAGAATCTGCCTGATAGAGGATTTTCTGGGTTTGCAAGGCCAGGTCATCAGCCTTCTTGGGCTGCACGGTAGCGATGAGGGTATCTTGCACTCGATTGATCTCCAGGTTTTCGATCACGTATGGATCTTGGTAGTACTGCTCGGCAGCATAGGCAAGATCTCGCAGCAAGAGGTAGTTGAGGGAATCGCCTCCATCGGCGGCCTCGCCAAAGGGAACCTTCGGCACCGGAGAAAATATCGAATCCTCGGAGTTAGGCGGGTCGACTCGGTGATCACTCACCGTCTTGTGATAAGCTAGCCCTTGCTCGCAGCTATGCATGACCTGCTCGGTGAGGCGGCGCCCCAAGGGATGATCGAGTTGCCCCGTTTGAGCACCACCACAGGCAGCCAACGGCAACAGAAGCAAGAGCAGCATACGGCGCATAGAAAATTAGGATTAGGGAGAAATGAATGGACAGGCTGTAAGTTAACGTCAGTTTAGAGGGGAAAGTTAAGGGGGAAAGTGGGGGGGCAATCGATATTAGGGCCTCCCCGCAGGCGCAATTCCTGAGGAAGCCCACATGAGGAGCTGGCCTGTGCCGAAGCCCCTATGCCTCTTTCACATGAGCGAGCACCTCACCGGTCATTTCCTCGGGGCGGTCCGTGCCCATCAGTTCCAAGATGGTGGGGGCCAGATCGCCGAGTTTACCGGTCTCGGAGCGCAAGCCGTAGCGCTGCTGCGGGTCGATGAGGAAAAGGGGCACCAAGGCGGTGGTGTGGGCGGTGTGGGGGCTGCCGTCGGGGTTGCGCATCTTGTCGGCGTTGCCGTGGTCAGCGGTGACCCGCGCGACGTAGCCATGTTGGAGGGCGGCTTCGACCACAGCCTGGGTGCAGGCGTCGACCGTTTCGCAGGCTTTGACGGCAGCTTCGAAGACACCCGTATGGCCTACCATATCTGGATTGGCAAAATTGAGGCAGATAAAATCTGGCCTATCCCCTTCGATCACGTGGTGGATCTGGTCGCGGATATCCTGCGCGCTCATCTCCGGTTGGAGGTCGTAGGTAGCCACTTTGGGGGAGGGGCAGAGCAGATGGCGCTCGCCCTTCATGGGCTCTTCGCGGCCTCCGTTGAAGAAGTAGGTTACGTGGGCGTACTTCTCCGTCTCGGCGATGCGCACCTGGGTTTTGTGTTGCTGAGCCAGGTATTCGCCCAGGCCGTTTTCGAGGTTGGGCTTGCCGTACAGCACATGGATGCCCTGGAAGCGCTCGTCGTAGCGAGTCATGGTGGCATAGTGCAGTGGCAGGGTCTTCATCCCCTCCTCAGGCATGTCTTGCTGGGTGAGTACTTGGGTCAGTTGACGTCCGCGGTCGGTACGGAAGTTGAAAAACAGCACGGCATCGCCTGCCTGCAAGGGCCCTAGGGGCTTGCCATCTGCGTCGGTGATCACGCGAGGCGAGACAAACTCATCGGTTTCGTCGTGGGC
>CAYVAP010000305.1:2110-6208 GCA_964449365.1 uncultured Bacteroidia bacterium | reverse complement strand
TATTCCCTTATACCCCTGACCGTTCATATAGGTAAACGCTGTGCCTGGCCACCTTATATCCTTATTCCCTTATTCCCCTGACCGTTCATATAGGTGCCAATATGGGGGCTGGCCTGTGCCGAAGCCTCCCCTTATGCCCCTTTCACGTAGGTAAAAATGTGGATTCCTGCCAGGGAGTCCACATTTTTTCATTTTGAGAAAATGAGTTTCAACCTGGTTGCGCTTGCTTGCAGCTACTCCGTACAAGAAAGGCGTGTAACTGTTGAGAGGTCGTGCTTTTGGTGCCTCTCGATCCTTTTCCAATCATTTTTTTAATCGCTTTCACATGCTTTCCAACTTTCACCATTTTACGCTTTCGATCATCACCGCGACGCTGCTGCTGAGCAGTGGCTTATTAGCGCAGCCTGATAATGGCAGCGTAGGCGTGGGTCTGCAATTGGGTCAGCCCAGTGGCCTGTCGGTTGGCGTCTACAAACCCGATGGGATGGGCCTGGATGTGCTCGCCGCTTGGGACTTGAATGATTTCCTCTACCTCAACGCCCACGGAGTATTTTCTAGCGGTGATGGCAGTCCTTTCCGCATATTTTATGGCCCTGGGGCCTACGTCGGGCTTTATGAGCGTGGCAATAACGAAGACGAAGTACGAGTTGGAGTTTCTGCTACGGGCGGCGTGAGTGTCTTCTTGGGGCCTTTTGAGATATATGCCCGAGTAACCCCTCGCCTACGCCTACTGGAGTCTACCGATGTGGCCATCGGGGGCGGACTCGGTCTGCGCTTGTTCTTGTAAATGGCTGCGGTGCATCACTGCACCTCAAACTGCAAGCGCAGCAGATGGCTGTAGGTTCCATCTTCGCGCTGCGACAACTCTTCGTGGGTGCCCTGCTCGATGATCTGGCCTTGGTCCAGTACGTAGATGCGGTCCACCCGACGAATGGTGCTCAGGCGGTGGGCAATCACGATGGTGGTGCGGCCTTCCATGAGGTGATTGAGCGCCTCCTGTACCAAATGCTCCGACTCGGCATCGAGCGAACTAGTAGCCTCATCCAGAATGAGAATGGCGGGATCTTTGAGGATGGCGCGAGCGATAGCCACGCGCTGCCGCTGCCCACCAGAGAGCTTGATGCCGCGATCACCCACGATGGTATCGAAGCCTTCGGGAAAGCCTTGGATGAAGTCCCAGGCGTTGGCTTGACGGGCGGCCTGCTCGATGGCGTCATCATCTGCGCCGGGCCGCCCGTAGGCGATATTTTCGCGGATCGTACCCCCAAAGAGGATCACCTCCTGCGGCACCAGCCCAATGTTGGTTCGCAAGATGGGCAATTGGTAGTCGTGGAGGCTGCGCCCGTCGATGTGCAGATGGCCCTCCTGCACTCGGTAAAAGCCTAACAGCAGCGCCGTGATGGTAGACTTTCCTGCGCCGCTATGGCCCACCAGGGCGACCTTCATACCTGGTTCCACCTCCAGTGAGACGGACTTGAGCACCTCCACATCGGGGCGGCTGGGGTAGCGAAAGCGCACCTGCTCAAACTCCACGTGGCCGCGCAGCCGGGGGGCGGTTTCGTGTACAGGTTCTGTGGGCAAGTCGAATTCCACCTGCTCGCGCAAAATGTCGCGGATGCGCTCGCTGGCCCCGATGGTGCGCTGCAACTGCCCGTACATATCGCCCAACCCGGCGATAGAGCCGCCCACGAAGAGGGTGATCATGATGAAGAAGACGAAGTTTTCGACCTCCAATTCACCCAGCCCGATCAGCTGCGCCCCGTACCAGATGGTAAGGGTGATGCCACCAAAGACAGCTAGCACCAGAAACACTACGAACAAGCCTCGCGCATTGGCGGCTTGCAGGGCAAATTTGACCACATCTTTGAGGCCATGCTCGTAGCGGCGCACCTCAAAAATTTCATTGGCAAAGGCTTTGACCGTCTGCACCGATTGCAGGGTTTCTTCCACCACCACGTTGGCATCGGCCAGGGCATCCTGCGACTTCTTGCCCATCTTGCGGATGTAGCGCCCCAAAAACATCGCGCCGATGATGGCGGGAGGAAAGGCGGCTAGCATGATCAGGGTCAACTCGGTAGAGACCCAAAAGAGGATGCCAAAGCCCACCAGGAAGGTCATTACCTGCCGGAAAAATTCAGCCAGCGTGACCGAGAGGGCAGCTTGTAGTTGCTGCACGTCGTTGGTGATGCGGCTGGTGAGCTCACCTACGCGGCGCTCTTCGAAGAAAGGAATACCCAGCGTAATGAGTCGCTTATAAACATCTCTGCGAATATCGGCCATGCTGCGCTCGCTCACCTGTGCCATCAGGTAGATGCGCATGAAGCTGAAGATGGCCTGCACGATGAGGATACCCGCCAGGATAAGGGCAAACTGCTGCAAAGTGTCTTGCCAGCCTGGCTCCTGATCGACCACGGGGCCGAGCAGGTTTTTGAGGTAGGTGATGAAGAAAAAGGTGGACCCAGTGGAGAGGGTCAGGAAGACCAAGCCCAAGATGAACTGCCAGCGGTAGGGCCGGATGTAGGTAAAGATTTCTAAGGCGTTATTCAGGCCCTCTTTGGTGATTTTTTTCTTGTCCTCAGGATCAACCGCGTTACGTCTACTTTTTGCCATGTGTGTATCGTTGGCCTGGGAGATGCTGGCGGAGCATCTGGCCCAAACTGCGTCATCATTAATCAGGTTGCTTGTAAAGGTGCGAGCCTGCTGGCAAAAGAGACGGTTGAAGAGGGAAAATGTTTTTTGCGAGGGGAGGGTTGATGCTTGCAGGAGCGGGAAGGCGTCTTTTGTCTCATATTTACAACCATGCTTACTCGAAGCATCACGGCCACGCTGACCAAGCGGGAGGCACCCTGTGCCGAATATGAGGAGCTGGCGAGGCACCCTGTGCCGAATGTGAGGAGCTGGCGAGGCACCCTGTGCCGAATATGAATGGGCTGGCGAGGCACTCTGTGCCGAATATGAATGGGCTGGCGAGGCACTCTGTGCCGAATATGAGGAGCTGGCGAGGCACTCTGTGCCGAAGCCCTGTCTTTCAAAAACCACTGGAAGCATTTCCAGCCAAACTGAACCGCCTACCTATGCCTCTTGCATACAGGCGAGGCCGATGGGTCGCTAGCGTGGCAACGGCGGGAAGCCATTGGCCCCCTTGCCCAAAAAACCGCGTGTCGGGTCCGAATTTTTTGTATCTTTACGGCCCCAAAATCACTGAACCTGTGCCTCTTTCAGCCTCGACACGTTGAAGGCAGGTGATCAAGTAACCCCAAGGACCGTAGACGATGGCAGGACATAGTAAATGGGCCAACATCAAGCACCGTAAAGGTGCCCAAGACGCCAAGCGCGCCAAGCTATTTACCAAGCTGATCAAGGAAGTGGCTGTTTCGGTCAAAGAAGGAGGGGATGACCCCGACGCCAATCCTCGCCTGCGCATGGCCATCAACAAGGCCAAAAAGGCCTCCGTCCCCAAAGACCGCATCGATGCAGCCATCTCCAAAGGCTCGGGTGCAGACGGCACCAGCTACGAAGAAGCTACCTACGAGGGCTATGCCCCCCATGGTGTCGCGGTCTTCGTCGAAGCCCTCACCGACAACAACAAGCGTACCGTGGCCAACGTCCGCTCGGCTTTCAGCAAATATGGCGGCAGCATGGGCAAAAGTGGATCGGTCGACTTTATGTTCGAGCGCAAAGGTACCTTCGTCGTCCCTGCCGAGGGGCGCGATATCGACGAGTTGACCATGGCACTGATCGAGCATGGCCTCGAAGACATCGAAGAGGACGGCGACCACTTCGTAGCCTACTGTGCCTTTGAAGACTACGGCACCATAAATGCCCGTCTGGAAGAACTCGATATCGACGCCGAAAGCAACCTCGATCGCATTCCTACCACCACCATTACCCTGGGCGTAGACCAAGCCAAGGGTGTTCTCAAGCTGATCGACATCCTCGAAGACGATGACGACGTCCAGCAGGTGTTTCACAACTTAGAGATGACCGAGGATCTCGAAGCTGCTCTGGCCACGGAGTGAAAAGTCCATACGCTGACCCTTAGGCGACATGTTGCTAGTGCTCCTGTCAAGGCGAGCGGCGGTGTCCAGGTGTAGTGGA
>CAYVAP010000305.1:0-2100 GCA_964449365.1 uncultured Bacteroidia bacterium | reverse complement strand
GGGCTGAGCTTGCCCATCGGCTGGGGAGTGGTACGCCTACTGACGGCTTGGGGAGGCGATCGATTGAAAACCCCCTCGCTCTCTTGGGTGATGCTCAGTGCCTGGGTAGCCTGGAGCGGATGGGGCAGCTTGCTCTCTTTTTTCATCCCCTTGGGAGCGACTTGGCTATTGCCAACCTCAGGTGCAGTGGTGCTGGCGCTGAGCTGGTGGCAGCGTCGCGAGTTAGGGGCATATTTGCAAAACAAATGGCAGCAACTGCGCGCTTGGCATTGGTTGCCCAAGCTGCTACTGTTGGCCTGTGGCCTGGTGGCCTGGGGGCGCGCCGCCATGCCAGGGCAGGTATCCGATGAAGCGCTGTACTACCTTCCCTTCATTCGCTGGGTGCAAGCCTACGAGGTCGTACCTGGGCTGGGGCACTTGCATGGCAGGTTCGCTTTCAACTCGCATTGGCACCTGTTGCATGCTCTTTTTGACTGGCGATTACCATCCCCGCTCTTAGATCTCAATGCCTACCTGTTTCTGATCATCATGGGCTTCGCCCTTGGGCGTCTCGACCGGGTGATCAGGGGCAGTCGCGATTATCTTGATTTGCTGGCTTGCCTGTTTCCTTGGCCCACCGCTCTGTGGCTGCGAGAGCTGACCAGCCCGGCCGCTGATTTGGTACAAATCTATCTGACTTGGTTTCTCGCCTGGTGGATGCTGTGGCTACTGGCTCGCCCCAAAGAAGAACGCCGGGCCTATCTGCCACTCATGGTCTGGCTCGCGGCTTGGGCCGTGACCATCAAGCTTTCAGGGGTTCTGTTGCTGCTCATCCCTGCCTGGTTGTTGTGGCGGCAAGGGTATGGCTCCTGGCTTTGGCAAAGCGCCATCCTCGGCGCAGTTTTGCTGCTTCCCTGGATGGGCCGGACCTTCCTGCTCTCCGGGTATTGGCTCTACCCGGTTCCTTTCACGGGTTGGTTTGCGCCGGATTGGCAGATGCCTGTCTCCCTGCTGGAAGGCGAAGCCATCGCCATCAAAGGTTGGGCCCGCCGACCGGGAAGCGGATTCGCAGAAATGGCCAGTAGCCCCCTGAGCGTGTGGCTACCCATTTGGTGGGAAAGAATGCGAGTCGTGATCAGACTGATGCTCATACTGGGGCCACTGTACCTGCTTTTTACCTTAGGAACTGCTTGGCGAAAAGGTGAAAAAGCAGCTTTCTGGCGCTGGCAAGCGCCTCTGGCGGTGGTCTTGGCCGCGCTGTTGATGTTTTGGTTTACTCAAGCGCCCGATCCTCGCTTTGGTCTGGGCGGGATTGCATTAGCGGCGCTCTTACCCCTAGCCACGTGGTTGTACCGGGCGCGCAACTGGCGCTATTACCCCTGGCTAATCAGCCTGCTCTTTGTGGCTGCCATCGTACCGACTTTCCGAGACTTTGGCGAAGGGCCCCTGCTTTTGCCCCCAGAGCGACCAGAAGCCAAGGTGGAGGCTATCACAGTGGATGGACGACAAGTTTGGCTGGCCAAAGATGGCCTCTGCGAAGATCACCCCTTGCCCTGTGCTGCCTTTCGTCAGCCCCTAAATCAGGTCGAGTGGCGAGGCGATGATTGGGGAGATGGCTTACGTAAAAAAGTCGACTGAGCATTTGGCTCAGCCGATTAGGGGTTGGGGGTTTGGGTTTTGGGTTTTGGGTTTTGAGTTTTGGGTTTTGAGTTTGGGGTTTTGGGTTTTGAGTTTGGGGTTTTGGGGGTTTGGGTTTTGGGTTTGGGTTTTGAGGGTTAGCTGGTTAAGGGCTTCGTTTATACTATGTGGCGTAAGGATTGTAGAGTTGTAAGACACTATAACTTATTGATAACAAGGCCATTCAATAAAGTAACCACTCTACCATTCAACCACTTTGAAGTATAATACATCGCTGGGGGAGAGGTTTCAAATCAAATCCGTTAGCCCTCATAAGCTGCCTATCAGCAACTCCAACTACGGACAATTAACTTCGAGCTTTGAACTCATTTCGCCAGAAGTAGGTGGGATCGACTTAGTAACGCGAGAAAAATAACTTCCCCCTTTTAAAAGGCGAATGCCTTGATGAGCAGCGGTTTATACTGTTCATTGATCGGGTGTAGC
>CAYVAP010000304.1:0-6251 GCA_964449365.1 uncultured Bacteroidia bacterium | reverse complement strand
CTGAGATTCTGAGATTCTAAGACTTGGAGACGTACAGTCTCCTACTCTCAACCTCTCGACCTCCTATTCTCAAGCGAAGAAGGCCAAGTTATTTTTTGAGCGTTACTAAAGCCCCAATCCCATCCGCACTTGCCCCACCGGAAAAATTTGCCAGCCCTCTTCGAGGTAGGTGCTGAAAACGAAGCGACTGTAGCCCTCGTAGCCATACGCCAGGCGCACCCCAAAGGACAGGTCGAAAAACCCTACGCGCAAGATCATGCGCTGCACACCGCCTAACACAGAGATCGCCAGATTATCGCTATACCAAAATGGATCCGAGCGCTGCTGACGATTGATGAGGGGAGAGGTAAAATCTGACCCGAGGTAGACGCCTAGGTAGTTGGATGAAAAATTGTTGGCTTGCGTTCCTTCGGCCAGGTGTCGAGCTAGTTGATGGTAGTAGCGGGTCCCTACGCTGATCGACATGTGCTCGCGAGGTGGGTTGACCGAGGCTGTGGGGGAAAGCATCATCAAAAAAGGGCGACGATATTCGCCGATCAAGCTCCAAGCGGGCCTGATTTTCTGCTCATAGGTCAAGGTGAATGTGCCCCTCATCACCTTAGAGTCAATGGTTTGGACCAATTGCAGCAGATCCAGGCGCAAGGAGTACTGCTTAGCCTGATGTATAGAAAATACCGACTCGTAGAGCTTTGTAGCTACGCTATCCGTGGACGTAGTTTGTGAGAATAGGCACAAGTTTCCCCATAATCCCAACAGTAAGAGCCATCTCAGAGGTAAGCACATGGCAGAAAAGCAGTTATGCACGGAATGTTCGAGAACGAGGGAAATCTAGGGAAATTTCCTGAAAAAATCGCAGCATTTTCTCTTTGGCCTTGACAAGCCGCCCCACTGCCCCTCAAAGGATGAACGTTACCCCCTCTTATCGCCAGGGATCAGGGCTGATGACATGGCTTTCCGGCTGAGCGAAGTGATCCATCATCATCGACGGCAGCGGACAAGGGGCAAACTCACCGCTCAGACGATGTTTACGCGGACAGCTCTTGCAGGCTTTGCCTTTTTTCTTGTATTTTTCGCAGCACTTTTTCTTCTTACTCATGGGTGTGTCTTTATTCAGTCTAAATAAAGCTCAAAATTAAGGCCAAGGTAAGTGGAAGTAAATACCTAAGTTCAGGTATTGGGATGACAAAAGTTAGGTAGGAATCCGTTGCGAGCAAGCATGAGCAAGCGAAGCACCGCGCCGTTTCGGTGCAAGCAGTTTATCATCGAGCAAGATCGCTGCGCCATGAAGGTGGGCACCGATGGGATGCTGCTGGGCGCATGGACGCCCATAGCAGGCGCTGCGCGCATCCTAGACATCGGTACTGGTACCGGGCTGATCGCGCTGATGCTGGCCCAGCGTATTCCTGAGGCTCAGATCGACGCGGTAGAGATCGATCCTATGGCTGCGCAGCAAGCCCGCGAAAATGTAGCCGCTTCTGCCTTCGCCTCGCGCATCGAGGTGCGGGCAGGCGCCATCCAAGCGCAACCGACCGATGTGCGTTACGACCTGATCGTGAGCAACCCTCCCTTTTTCACCGCAGGGGTATTGCCTACCGATGCAGCCCGACGGCAGGCGCGCCATGCCCAGAGCCTCGACCTGGACACCCTGCTGCAACAAACCTTGCAACGTCTTGCCCACGATGGCCGCGCCTGCTTCATTTTTCCTGCCGAGCAACAACCTCGCTGGGAGGCTACCGCTCACCGCTATGGACTTCACCCACAGCGGCGGCTGGTCGTGCGGCCTACGCCACACAAGGTGCCACATCGGATGCTCATGGTCTGGGCGCTAGCCCCATCCCGCTCGGTGGCAGACGCCGAGCTGGTGATTCGTGCATCGCCATCGCAGCCATACACCGAGGCGTATCGGGCGCTGACGAGGGCGTTTTATCTCAACGCTTGATCATGCGAAAGCTGCGTTGAGCGTTTCCGGCGGTTATCCGAAACAAGTACAAACCGGCCGCCAAGTCCAGAGAGGATAAGGACCAGCTTTCTTGCTGGGGGCCGACCTCAGTCGGCTGCCACTGCCGCTGAAACATCAATTGCCCCGTGGCTGTGTAGCCCTCTAAGACTACTTTTTGAGGGGGGCCAAAGCTGCCACTTAGCCAAAGCACATCGCCTAATGGGTTGGGATAAAATCGCCATGTGTCTGAGCTGCTAGCCTGCTGCTCGATGCTGGCTACCAGCGAGCTGGGTAGCAAACGAAACAAGTATACTTCCCCAGAATCAGCCCTGGCTATAGAGGCGGCAACGTAGAGCTTGCCATCGGGAGTCAACGACATTTGATCGAAATATGAAGAATAACTTCCTGTGGTAAAACCGCTATCGGATAGGGCCAGGTGAACGAATCCCTGTTGGCCAAACGTGGTATCGATCTCTCCATCAGCGGTCAAGCTGACCACGCTCTTGAGGGTTTGCTGGCCAGGCGCTTCACAACCAAAATCACCGATGCCGTAAGCGTGGCCGCCTGCTCGCACGTCGATTTCTTCGATGAAGCCATGATTGACGAGGTTGGCCAGGCAAGGCGAGAGTAAGATCGTACCTTGATCGCCATACCCAAAATCGGGGCTAGCATTGGCACCAAAGCGACGCAGCCATGGAAAGACAGGCCCTAGGTCTCCCAACTGTCCGGCCATGATGACTTTGCCATCGGCCTGAATCCCGAAATCAGCGACGATGGTAGTGGTGGTGTCCACGATGGGCAAAGCCCCGGCTTGACCAAAGCTGCTATCAGGGGTACCATCGGGTAAAAATCGCTCGATAACGGCATCGTAAATATTCGTCGTATCGCCGCGATTGTATCCAACCATGACTCTCCCATCCGATCGCAGCGTCAAGCGCCATTTGTCCCAAAAATTACCAGCCCCCACTTCCAACACCCCCGATGATCCAAAGGAAGGGAGGAGGTCTCCCTCAGCAGATAGGCGAAAGATACCGCCTTCATGGTTAGCAGCCCCTTTCAATTTACCTGCCGCCAGGATGTCTCCGTTGGGAGCGATGGCAAGATTGATGAGAGACGCCGTGAAAGCGCCTACCTCTACATGAACCGTTCCACTGTCTCCAAAAGTAGGGTCGAGTTGGCCATCGGGCTGAAGGCAAGTAAGCCAACCCAACTCCTCCTGAGGGTCGTAGCCTGATAGAATAATCTGGCCGGAGGCATCGAACGCGATGGCTCTCGCCTCCATACCCAATGGTAATGGCAGTACCCCATTGCTGCCGAAGCTAGCGTCTGGTTGGCCATCGCTGAGAAAGCGGCGTAGTTCTTCCTGGTGAGGTGCTACATGATCCACTTCTTTGAGGATTAAGAGAGGTTTGCCGTCTGGCTGGATAGCTAGGGTCGTGAAGGTTTGGGGAGAAAAGGTAGGAAAAGCCAAGCGTATTTGACCATCTTGGCCAAAAGTAGGATCGAGCTGGCTGGAAGCCTGTGCGGACAAAGAGATCAACCCCATGACACTGGCTAGCAGCAGAATGTAACGTCGCATGTAGGTGTGGATTAGTCGTGAAAGCGAAAGTTACATGCTTTGGGAATGGCGCAGTAGGCCAAAATTTATCACGGTACCCCATGAGAACTCTCCCTTCTTCCCCCCAAAAGAAAAGCCGGATGCTGTGTGGACATCCGGCTTGATCTTGGTGGTAGGCTAATCACCTGGCACCTAGACCATGTGTGTAATCCTTTTGCTTGCAATGTCCGCTGTTTTCTTCATATTGATCTGCCTCATTTTCTCAACTGATTGCACGGATGTCTCAAACTTTTATTTTTCTGACCATCCCGTTTTTGGGTGGTACGCCTCCATTTGTAAGGTTCTGATTATCAGATAAAAAACGCTTCAAGATAGGTTGCCAGCCACCCTCTGTGTCCCCCTCCAGGGGGATCCCTCCTTCGGTTGAGCGAAGCTCAACCCTGTCTGCAGCCCCCCCTTGAGGGGGCTCCAGGAGTGAAAAGAGCCGCAGAAACCAGCCCTCGAAAACGGAATGGTCAGCTATTTTTCGCGAAGTTTGTACCCTCCTCTCGGGATAGCCCTACCCCGCTTCGAATGACGAAATTCCTAATCCCGCCATTTCTCATGCATCTCTCCGCCCTAGACTGGACCTTGATCGTGGCCTACTTTGGACTGACACTAGCGATTGGCCTCTCGGTTTCGCGCCGGGCCGGACAAAGCGCAGCGGAGTTTTTTCTTTCTAGTCGCAACATGCCCTGGTGGCTGCTGGGCATCTCGATGGTGGCCACCACCTTTTCGGCTGATACCCCCAACCTGGTCACCGACATCGTGCGGCAAAATGGCGTGGCGGGCAACTGGGTCTGGTGGGCCTTCCTGCTCACGGGCATGCTCACTGTCTTCGTCTACGCTCGACTATGGCGGCGCTCGGGAGTACTCACCGACCTGGAGTTTTACGAATTGCGCTATAGCGGCAAACCTGCGGCTTTTTTGCGCGGCTTTCGCGCCATTTATCTCGGCGTCTTTTTCAACGTGATGATCATGGCCACCGTCTGCCTGGCCGCCATCAAGATCGGTAGTGCCATGCTGGAGCTACAGCCCTGGGAAACGATCATCTCGATCTCCGTCATCACCGTGCTGTACAGTTCGCTGGGCGGGCTGCGCGGGGTCCTGCTCACCGACCTGGTGCAATTTGTCCTGGCTATGATCGGCTCCATCTGGGCCATGTGGGTGGTGATCAACCTGCCAGAGGTGGAGAGCCTCAGCGCCATCTTAGAGCATGAGGCGGTCAAGCCCCGGCTCAGCGTCGTCCCCGACCCGGAGAACCGCGACGCCTGGCTGACCCTGCTGCTGTTGCCCTTGGCGGTGCAGTGGTGGAGCGTCTGGTATCCTGGCGCAGAGCCGGGCGGCGGGGGCTACATTGCCCAGCGCATGCTCTCGGCCCGCAGCGAATCGCACGCGGTGGGGGCCACCTTTTTCTTCAACGTGGCCCACTATGCCCTGCGCCCCTGGCCCTGGCTGCTCATCGCCCTGGCTTCGCTGGTGATCTATCCCATGCACATCAGCGGCGAAAGGGCAGGACAAATTCAGATGGCAGAATCGACGCCGGCCTTTCTTGCTGAGAAGGTGGGGCCCCAGCAGATCACCGATCTGGAGGAGGTGCTCGACCTGCGCCTTACCTTGGCTCAAGACTCGACCAGCCGGGCGGAATACGCCCGCCTGCAACAACTGGTGGCTCAGCGGTCCGCGCAACCCGAAATTCGCTCCCTGGCCTATCTCACCACGGCCCTCAGCGATGGTAGCGACAACAAAGCCGCCTGGGCCGATCCCCTAGCCACCGAAAAGCTCGTGCGCCTGCATCTGGCCAATCCGGAGTTGCCCGTGAGCAAGCTGGGGCAAGACCTTGCCTACCCCACCATGCTGCGCTTTTTGCCGCCGGGCCTGATCGGGCTGGTGCTGGCGTCGCTCATCGCAGCGGTCATGTCTACCCTCTCGACCCACCTCAACTGGGGCGCGAGCTACGTGGTCAGCGATGTGTACCAGCGCTTCGTACGGCCCCAGGCCAGCGAAGCCCAACTGGTAGGCATAGGCCGCTTGGCCACCGCAGGGCTGATGATTTTGGCCGCGCTCTTTGCGCTGCTACTCTCCGATGCCTTGCAGAGCTTCCAGATCCTGCTGCAAATCGGGGCCGGCACGGGGCTGATCTTCATTCTGCGCTGGTTTTGGTGGCGCATCAACGCCTGGAGCGAAATTTCCGCCATGCTGATTTCCTTCCTGGTAGCCATCGCCATGAAGATCGTGTGGCCAGCTTTGGGGGTCGACTTGAGCAGTGGCACCCAATTGCTACTCGGGGTGGGCATCACCACGGTAGGCTGGCTGCTGGTTACCTTCCTCACTCCGCCAGACGATGAGGCCACCCTCCGCAATTTTTATCGGCACATTCAGCCCGCCGGACGCGGGTGGTGGGCGGTACTACGCCGGGCTCAAGCCGAAGGGGATCCCATTCCGCTCAGTCGCGAAAATGGGCGCTTGCCCTCGCAAATTCTGGCTATGCTGCTAGGAACCATGGCGGTGTATGGAGCGCTCTTTGCCACTGGCTACTGGATTTATGGGCAGGTGCTGCCCGCTGCGGCCTTCACGGTGATGGGGGTAGGGGCCAGCCTGGCCCTGCTCGGTGTGTGGCAGCGCATCAAGGAGTAGCTCACCGATATGAATGGGCATAGGTAGGCTGTGCAGAATGCCAGGGTTACAGAAAAAAACTGAGTCACCTTTCTGGAC
>CAYVAP010000303.1:0-6263 GCA_964449365.1 uncultured Bacteroidia bacterium | reverse complement strand
CTGGTAACTGTTCACTGTTCATTGTTCACTGATAACTAATAACTTATGTTTAAAACCCTCAAGCGCAAGCGCCTGCTGAAGCGAGCCGCAAAAGGCAATTGGCCTGAATACGTGCAGACCTTTCTTGCTCAAGCGGCTCAGCTCCCGGACAAAAAGGCCCCCTGGCATACGCTGCGCTTTGTGGTCTTTGACACCGAAACCACGGGGCTGGATTTGAACCAAGATCAGATCTTGTCCATCGGGGCGCTGGGGGTACACGGTGAAGAGGCGCGAGTGGGTGATTCGCTCGAATTGGTGGTGCAGTCAGAGGCTTTGCAAGATCCCGCAGCTATTGCGGTACACGGCATCACACCAGAGGAGGCCAAACGGGGAATACCGGAGGAAGAGGCCATGCGCCACTTTCTCGATTACCTGCAAGATGGAATCATCGTGGCGCATCATGCGGCCTTCGACATCGGCATGATCGAGCGAGCGGTACAACGGCAGGTGGGAGAGGGATTTTTCCTGCCAAACTTGCGACTAGACACCGCTCATCTGGCTCGGCACCTAGAGCACGGTCGCACCTCAGACGAATACATCGACCACCGACGCTACAGCCTCGATGCCCTCTGCCCGCGCTACGACATCACCATGTATGACCGACACACCGCCTGGGGCGATACCCTGATCACGACCAAGTTGCTGCTCAAATTGATGCGGCTGCTGCGGGCCAACAATGAGCCAATATTGGGGAACCTGCTGCGATGATCGCCTCATTCTGCTAGCGAGTAGACCACCAGTCCTGAGCGGAGCTTGGGCTCAAACCAGGTGGTCTTGGGGGGCATGATTTTGCCGGCATCGGCGATGGCCATGAGCTGGGCCATACTCACGGGGTAGAGCGAAAACGCGGCGGCCATGCCCTCCTCATCGACCCGGCGCACCAATTCACCCAACCCACGAATGCCCCCCACGAAGTCGATGCGCTGGTCGCGGCGCAGATCTTCGATCCCTAGTAGCGGGCCTAGCACCTGTTCGGTGAGAATGGTCACATCCAGCCCGGCGATCGGGTCCTGATCATGGTAGGTGTCGGGCCTGGCTACCAAGCGGTACCACTGCCGGTCGAGGTAGAGCCCAAAGCGGTGGCGCTGATCTGGCCGATAGGCCTCAGGCCAGGACTTGACCTCAAAGTGGGCCTGCAAGGCGGTCAAAAACGCCTCAGGGCTCAGGCCATTAAGATCAGCCACCACACGGTTGTAGTCGATGATGCGTAGCTCTTCGGCAGGAAAATGTACCGCCAGAAAAAAGTTGTATGCCTCCTGCCCGCTGTGGGCGAGGTTGGCGGCACGTAGCTCCTGCCCTACCCCTGCCGCAGCGGCGGTGCGATGATGCCCATCCGCTACGTAGGTAGCAGGCACCTGCTCAGCAAAAATGCGCTCGATCCGATCTACCAGGGTGGGGGCGTCGATCACCCACAGGGTATGCTGCACTCCGTCTTCTGCTGCGAAGTTGACGGTGGCTTCGCCCTGTACGACCAGACGCATCAGGTCGCTCAGCTCTGGCACCGAAGGATAGGCAAAAAACACGGGCTCGGCGTTGAGGCCACTGATGCGAATGTGCTGCCTGCGATCTTCTTCCTTGTAGGGGCGGGTGAGTTCATGCTTTTTGATCACACCTTGCTCATAGTCCGAGACCGCCGCCGCACCCATGATGCCATGCTGGGCCCTTCCCTGCCAAATCAAGCGATAAAGGTAGTAGCAGGGCTTTTCATCTTGCATAAACAGCCCACGGTCGATCAGGTGCTCAAAGTGGTCGCGCCCCTGGGTGTAGATCTCTTGGGTGTAGGGATCTTGGTCCGGGGGAAAATTGACCTCCGGCTTGACCACATGCAGGAAGGAATCGGGGTTGTCGGCGGCTTCTTGCCGGGCCTCCTCGCTGTTGAGCACATCATAGGGGCGGCTGGCTACCTGGGCGGCCCGCAGCGGCAAGGGGCGATGCCCCCGAAAAGGTCGGATAGTGGCCATAGATCAGCTTAAGCGTGTGATGACGATATCACCCCTCCCCCCAGCCTCCGCACTTTTCGTTGAGAAACTGGATGGCGGCATCGCCTTCTTTTCCTTCCAGCCCAAAGTATAGGGCCTGACGCATCGCTTGGCAGGCTTGGTCGGGCTTCTTTTGGGCCTCCAGGAGCAAGGCTCGGTAATAAAAGGAAAGGTGGTTGACGGCATTGAGGGCTAGAGCCTGCTCGATGGCGGCTTCGGCATCGGCCAAGCTTGCTTGCTGCAAATGGCACCAGGCGATGCGGTTGTAGGCCGCGATTCGCAGCGGAAAGGGGCTACGGTGGCTGGTCACGCTGTCCATATCGGCGATGGCCCGCTCGTATTGGCCTAGCAGCGAGCGGTAGTATCCAAGGCTGTAAAAGTAAGCGTATTCCTTGGGGTTGCACGCGATCAGCCCATCATAAGCCTCCACCAAAAGCTCATAATCGTCGGTAGCGAGCCCCACGTCCGCCAGCAAGGGATACACTTCGCAGGCCTGGTCGGGCTGCATCTGCAAGGCCTGCTCCAGGTCTGGGACCGACGCCTCGTAGTCTTTGAGCAGGGCCTGGGTGTACCCACGCTCTAGGTACACGCGGGGCACCGTGGCCTGCACCGCGCTGTCTTCAGCCTTCATCTCTGCGGCGACCTCCAAGGCGCGGGTGTAATCGGCAATGCCCTTGCGGTATTCCTCTTCGCGCACGTACACTTGCCCTCGGCCAAAGTAGGCGTAAAAAAGATACCGGTAAGATTCGGGCTTACGTTTCTTGTTTTTGCGGGGATTGATTACGATCGACTCGGTAAAGTCTCCGATAGCAAACTCAAGATCCCCCAACTGGCTGCGCTGAATGGCCCGCTTGTGCCAGAGAAGATAGTTGTCAGGGTCGACGGTCAGCTCTTGGGTCAATGCTTCGATTCGCTCCTTGATCTGCTCTTCCTGCTCGTCTATCAACTTGAAGGGGAAAGGCAGATTGAGCCAAAACATCACTGGCTCGCCATCCTGAATGGCGGGGGTAAACCGCAGCTCATCGAGGACTTTTTCGACGGCCGCATCGATATCAGGCGCGACCCTTTTCACCAGCTTGTGGCGCACGTAGTGGCCGGCGGTGTCTACCAGCACACGAGCCACGACTGTGCCCTGCACGTTGTCTTCTACCGCCGTGGCCGGATACACGATCCGCTTGCGTACCTCAGACAAGTTGAGGGGCTCTGGCTCTTGCTGAACGAAGGTAAACTCGTTGATGTCGGGCACCTGAGCCGATAACCAGCCGATGGGTAGAGCGGCAATCCATCCCATCAGGACAATCATAGAGCGCAGAAAGGGGCGATTTGACATGAGTAGAAAGAAGACTTACTTTTTGAAAGGGGAAAGGCCGAACTGCCTGCGAATCGAAGCCGCAAGATCAGGCTTTTTGTTTTGGGATGCAACCGACGGAGCGATCCCCTGCGAGGCTGATTTCAGCCGCTGAGCCGGGGTGGAGGGGCGCGGCATACGGAAGTAGCAAAATCTACGTTGTATTCTTCTCCCAAACTCTTAACTTCAGACGGAGTTGGGGGCTACCTGTCCCTGCCCTGGTGCTTCGCATTCGAAATTCGTAATCAGTAATTCGCAATTGAAAGTGCTTCTGGTCAATGTTTTATGCGAATTTCGAATGGCTAATTAATTCATTCTGAATGCGAAGCCCTAGTCCCTTGGGGGACCAAGCTACACGCTTGATACGTTGCTATATGCCACAGAATCCCATTGCCCGCAAGATTTACGTGATCGACACGTCGGTCATTTTGCACGACCACGCCGCGCTCACCCAATTCGAAGAAAACGACGTGGCCATTCCCATCACGGTGCTGGAGGAGCTAGACACCTTCAAAGCGGGGAATACCACCAAGAACTTCGAAGCCCGCGAGTTCATCCGCTTCATGGATCAGATCACTGAGGGCGCTACCTCTCTTCAGGACTGGGTGCCGCTCAATGGCCCGGAGAGTGGTCGCTTCAAGGTGATCATGCATCAGTTCAAGCCCAACCACCGCGACGCGGAAAAGATCTTCGATGATCGCAAGGCCGATCATCGCATCCTCAATGCAGCCCTGGCCCTGCAGGAGCAAGAACCAGCGGCGCGGGTCATCTTGGTGACCAAAGACATCAACCTGCGCCTCAAAGCCTAGGCCCGCAACCTCCCGGCTGAAGACTATCAGACCGGCAAGATCCAGGATGTGAGCTACGCGGGGCGATCGGTGCAAGAGGGTATCACCTCCCAGGCCATCGATCAGGTATTTGCCCAGAAGCGCATCTCGGCGAAAGAGATCCTAACAGATCTGCCGGTGCCCAACCATTACTTTTTGCTCAAAAATGGCACTCCCTCTACCCTCGCCTACTACAACGCCCATCAGCAACCGCTAAATTTGGTAGAAAAAGGCAAGGCCTACGGCATCAAGCCCAAAAACGCGGAGCAGGCTTTTGCGATGCATGCCATCTTCAACCCGGCCGTGAAGCTGGTCACCATTCAGGGCACCGCAGGTACGGGAAAAACCCTGCTCGCGCTGGCCGGAGCTCTGGAGCAGCGCCGCGAGTATCGGCAAATCTTGCTGGCTCGACCGGTGGTACCGCTGGCCAACAAAGACATCGGCTACTTGCCCGGCGATATCAAAGACAAGCTCAACCCCTATATGGAGCCGCTGTGGGACAACCTGAAATTCATCAAAAATCAATTCAAGCCCGCTGAGAAGCGCTACAAGCAGATCGAGGAGATGTTGCAGCTCGAAAAGCTGATCATCACCCCGCTGGCCTACATCCGAGGGCGCAGCCTCGCACGGGTGATCTTTATCGTGGATGAAGCCCAAAACCTCACGCCGCACGAGATCAAGACCATCATCACCCGCGCGGGAGAGGGGACCAAGCTGATCTTCACCGGCGACATCAACCAGATCGACACCCCCTACCTCGATGCCCAGAGCAATGGCCTCAGCTATGTGATCGACAAGCTCAAAGGACAACGGATTTACGCGCACGTGACCCTCTCGAAAGGCGAGCGCTCAGAACTAGCCAACCTGGCTTCGGAGTTTTTGTAAGGGGGGAGAGGGACGGGTCAATCTCAAATAATAGCGAGCTGAGCCTACGAAGCCATTCACGATATCGCGCCGACCTCACCAACGGCGCAGAAATTGGCAGAAAGGGCTCACCGCGGCAAGCGATACGCCACCTTGCCAGGGGAATATACCACGACCATACCTGCGCCACCTTGCACGTTGCCTGATATGGGGGTTGGCTCGGCGAAAGGATCCTGCTGCAAGCGGCCTTGCTGCTCGTAGGCTTCCAGATAGTCGAATACCTCTCGGGGTAGAGTGGCCACGAACACCTCCAGGATCTGATAGCGGTCGCGGGCAAAGGCCGGGGTCAAGAAGGTGAAGTCAAGCGTGAAGGTGCCATCGGTGAATGCCTCCTCGCCAAACAGAAAGGGACGGTAAAATTCTACTCGGCCAGTGTCGTCGGGTAAGATCCAACTCGGCTGGAAGGCGACCGCCAGGTCGTCTGTGAACAGCACCGAGCCAGTGTAGCCCCCCAACACCGTATCGACCAGGCGAGAATAGACCGCATAGTATTGCGAATCGGCAGGGGCAGGATCGGCCATGACAAGGCGCACCAACGGTTCGGACTCCCCATCGGTGGTGGTGGCTCCTTCGGGAAAATACACCAGGCGCAAGTCTTCCGGCGGCAAAGGCACGCTAAGGTCGACGGCCACGGCAGGATATCCCGGATGCGCAGCGGTAAGGCGGTAGCTCTGCCCAGCCTGGACTCGCTCCGTGGCACTCACGTATTCGCCCAGGCTGTCGTGGGCCAGGCTGCCGCCCGGAATCAGGCGCAGGTCGCCATATACCAGGGGTAAGCCTGCGGCTGCCCCGAGCGGATACACCCGGTCAAGCGACACTCGCCACAGGTCACCCGGAGTCAACCAGGCGTTGAGCACCAGCTCGGGGGCGGGCGTGGGCAGATTCAGGGAGGCAGTGCGCTGACATCCTGCGCTCACCGCCAGGAGGCCCAGCCCCAAGTAGGTCAGCCCATGGTGAGCCCAGCCAGCCATTTTTCGCCCGAAGCTTGTCAGCCGAGGCAAACGGTCCAAAAGGGTAGATTTTCTCATCGCAAGTAGAGACTTCATTGCTTAGTAACAGTGAACAATTAACATGGATCAATGGGGTGTAGCTTCAGTTTGATGTAGCTTGTTTGAGGTCGAATGGGCATTGATCGACAAAGTTCCA
>CAYVAP010000302.1:0-6268 GCA_964449365.1 uncultured Bacteroidia bacterium | reverse complement strand
AGCGCCAGCCCCGCCCTGCCCGAGCCTCCCTGCTCGTAAGTAAAGCCCATGGCCCCCTGGTAGGTCGGCCAGGTATCGCCGTAGCTGGGATAAAACAAGTCGTACACTTCGGAGGTGAAATAGAGCCAACCTGCCGCATCGAAATAGCGGGCGTGGTGACTGCCCACCAACTGCTGAAACTCGCGCTGCCAGGGAGTGATGATGGGATGATAGGGATGAGCCGCTGGGGCAAAAAAGTAGGGCGACTCGGGGCTCATCTCATGAAAATCGACGTGTACCTGCGGCATCCAGGCCGCATAGCGTGCCCCGCGCAGTTGGCTTTCCTGCTGGGTCTGCCAGCACCAGTCGCGATTGAGGTCGAAAAGATAGTGGTTGAGGCGTCCGCACGGCCAGGGCTCTTGGTGCTCGATGTCGTGTCGATCCATCACCGGCTCGGCATGCCGCACCTGCTGGTACCAGTTGACGTAGCGGTCGCGCCCGTCAGGGTTGACGCAGGGGTCTATGATCACCACCAGCTCATCGAGCCAGGCGGCCGTGTCATGCGTCGCAAGCTGATACAGTACTTGCATGGCGGCCTCGGAAGAGGCCGATTCGTTGCCGTGAATGTTGTAGCTCAGCCACACGATGGGCTTGCGCAGCCCCTCGACCTGCCCGGGGAGTAGGCCCGTGGCTTTGAGGTTGTTTTGGCGAATGAGCTCCAAGTGGGCGAGGTTGTCTTCGCTGCTGATCATCAGCAAACCCAGGGGCCGACCTTCGTAGCTCTGGCCGTAGGGTTGCCATTGCACCCGCGGCGAGGCCGCCGCTACCGCCTCGACGTAGTCTATCACCTCGTGATGGCGGTGAAACTGGCTCCCCAACGGATGCCCGAAAAAGCTGGCTGGCGGGGGTACCTGAGCACGGCTGCGAGACAGCCCGATCATCGACAGGCTGATCAATAGCACAGAAACAAAACGCAATCGCATAAATTGGAGTTTACTAAGCAGCCGAAGCTAGAAGAAACTGCCACCACTTGCAACTGAATGCGCTGCGCACGCCCATTTCTATCCTGTTTCACTTTCCTTCTTGATCCCTACCCTCTTGTCTGATCCCAACCCATACCCTGAGCAACATTTTTCCTACCACGCTACCCTCGACCTCCTGCGCGCTTGGGCAGAGGCTGACATGCCGCTGGCCCTAGACGCCAAAAAGCACCTGGTGGGTCAATACGACGAGGGGCATCAGCCGCGCTTCGAGCTGCGCTTGCCTCTGCCCTTTCCCGCTATCCGTGAAGAAGACCAGCGTTTGACACAGTACCTCGCGCGGGTGCCTGAAGAGATCCCCACCTACGTGATGGCATTGATCCAACTAGGAGCAGCGGCGCTCGGCTATTTCGAAGCCGGGGAGGTATGGCAACACAAGGCCTTCAAAAAATACATGAAGCGCCACAAGCGCGGAAAAGCCCAGATCAGCTACCTCAACACCCGCGGAAAATCCAAGGCGGGCTCGCGCATTCGCCTGGCCAATACCGTGGCCTTTTTCGAAGAGATCAATGAGCGCCTCAGCGAATGGGAAGCAGCCTACGAGCCCGAGCGGATCATCCACAGTTGTACCCCGCAGCTTTGGGGCCTGCTATTCAGCTCGCAGGTGCCGCCGCCCTTCGAAAAAAAGGACCCTCGGCTGATCAAGGTCCCCACCAACGTGCACATCCCAGACTTCGAAGAGCTACAGCGGATCAATCGCTTTGTGCTCAAGGGGCGGCTGAAGCAGTTTCGGGCGGGCGACATCTGGGGAATAGAAAGGTAATGGGGAGGGGATTCCCCTTCAAGGACCTGCCTCAAGCCTGCTGCCCCACCCGACTCACCCCATACTGCGCGGCCACGAGTCGCTCGGCTTGCTGTACGTCCACCGCTTCGGGGCGCTCGATGCCCCGGGTTAGCTCTTGTAAGATCTGCTGGTTGATCTCACCGCGGCGGTAAGCCTCGGCGTAGGGAATGGTGCTAAAGCTCACCCATTCGTAGCGGCTGCGGTAGCTGTCGAGGTGCTGCTCTAGGTGATGCGCGACCGCTTTGCGGAAGAGAAACTGCTGGTCGGCGACCTTGTCGCGCATCTCGATGTAATTTTCCAGGGCCATATCGGCGATGGCATCGGCGTTGGCTTTGCGTTCCTGCTGGTAGGCTTCAAAAACGCGCTTCCAGTCGGGGCCGTGCTGCTCGACCATCTGGGCCATCACGGTGCAGTCTTCGAAGGCGGCGTTCATACCTTGGCCAAAGAAAGGCACGATGGCGTGGGCGCTGTCGCCAAGGAGAGCTACTCGGTCATGCAGGCACCAGGGCCAGCAGCGGATGGTGACCAGCGAGCTGGTCGGGTTGGTGAAGTAATCCTCCAGCAGGGTGGGCATGAGGGGCACCGCGTCGCCAAATTGCTCCTGAAAAAAGGCCATCACCTTGGGCTCGTCGTCTAGGCTGGCAAAGCTGATAGGCCCTTCGAAGGGGAAGAAGAGGGTGCAGGTAAAGCTCCGGTCTGGATTGGGCAGGGCGATCATCATGTACTCCCCGCGGGGCCAGATGTGCAGGGCGTGTGGCTCCATGGCAAAGTCGCCCTCGGCGTTGGGGGGAATGGTGAGCTCTTTATAGCCGTGGTCGAGATATTGCTGCGAAAAGTCGAAGCGCGACATCTTTTGCATGGCGTAGCGCACCCCAGAGAAGGCCCCATCGCTGGCGATGCTACGCGCCCCTGGTGCGATGAATCGCTCGCCGCTTTTTTCGTCGCGCAAGTGCACCTCACCCGTGCGCAAGTCCAGGTCTTCGCTGCGCACTTCGAAGCGAAAATCCACAGTGCGTAGTGATTCGGCGCGGTTCATCAGCCGCATATTCAGCTCCGCACGAGAGATGGAATAGATACATTCTTCGGGATCGTGGCTGTACGGCTGAAAGGTCAGCTTGCCGTCGAGGCTGTGCATCATGCGGCCATACATAGGGATGGCCAAGGGCATGATTTCGTCGAGCATATTGGTTTCGCGCAGGGCACGGATGCCCCGGGCGGAGAGAGCCAGGTTGATGGAGCGCCCCCCAGCGGAGCTGCCTTCTCGCATGTCGGGTCGCCGCTCGAAGACCTTGACCGGATAGCCCTGCTGAGCTAGATAGACAGACATGAGTGAGCCAGCCAGGCCGGCCCCAAGAAGGTTAAAAGTATGGTCAGATTGCTTGGTCATGAGAGAGTCGTAGATTCAGAATTCGTGATTCGACATGATGCTCGAACGGATTCATCGGTTGAGCACTGTAGGTTGAAAACCAAGCCCGAGGGTAAAGTGTTGGCAAGCTAGGCGCATCTATACTTCAGAGTGGTTGAATGGTAGAGTGGTTGATTGGTTGAATGGCCTTGTTATCAATAAGTTATAGTGTCTTATAACTCTACAATCATACTACTGGACATCATCGATCGATTTAAACAGCATTCACAGGATCATAAGCACCTGAAAGCCATCTTGTCCATCTTGTCCAAAAACGAGCGCACCAAAGGCTCATGTCCAGTAGTTTACTCTACAATCCTTACGCCACATAGTATACATGTAGGCTGCGCAGAATCCCGGGGTTTTGCGAAAAAAAACTGCGCTACATCTTTGGGCTATTTCGGACCGCCCCAGCGGGGGTGGATTTGCTAATTGCCCCAGCGTGGGGTGCATTTGCCATCTGCCGAGAAGCTATTGGCTACAATGCTCACTTACCTATATGAACGGTCAGGGGTATAATGGAATAAGGGTATAAGGTGGTCAGGCACAGCGTTTACCTACCGTTCATATTGGCTCACTCAGTGGCCGCAACAAGCGGCTATATTTTCTTTCAAACCCTTTCAGGTACCGAGAACGCAACCCCCTTTTCTCTATTCTGCACAGCCTAGGTATACGGTCTTTCGCACAGCGCCTACCATACTAAACTAGGAAAAGAAACTGCCAGTAGGGAGTGTGCTCGCGCAGATCTAGGTCGAGTAGCCTGGGCAGAGGGGGCGTTTGCAGGCTAGGCAGATGATGCCAAATGGAGGTAGGACTGAGATCACGGGGGTTGGTTTCGCCCATGACGTAGCAGGTAAGGTCGCTCTGATCGAGGCCCGCCACCTGGCGGACCGTTTGCAAAAAGTAAATCGCCTCCAAAGGCTCCCGGTAGGGATAGCGATTGCAAAGCTGCAAGCAACCATCACGCAACACCGTGATGAGTACTTCTCGCCCCAACAGGGTCAGGGTGATGGCCTGCCCGGCCTGATCGGCCAATCGGTGGGTGCTTTGGATGACATAGCGACTGATATGCTGTAGCTCAAAATCGGCGAGGTAGTGCCTCAGCACGTGCATCAGGCTGGTGGATGCACTGAAGACAGCATGCGCCTCGGTCAAGGGGCAAAAAGAATGCTGTAATTCATCGGCCAAGATGGCATCGTCGAGCAAAGCCCGCGCCAGGGGAAGAAGATGAGCGGCTCGATATTCGGTGGCCGGAAGCAAAAAGAAAGGCCCTTCGCCCAGCACCACTTCGCAAAGCAAATAGGGCTGAGTGAGGCTGGCTTCCTGCTCAAACAAAAAACGCAAGAACATCTCCTGGCTCAAGCGACCGCGGTTGCGATAGGTGGTCACGCCTCGTAGCTTTCCTTGCTCATCTACCAGCAAGCTGCACACCAAGCCAGAGAGCACATACAGTCGATGGCAGTGGGTGGCCCAAAGGCTCCGGGGTAGTGGCCAGGAGACGTGTGTTGCCCGCTCGATCAGCGAATCGGGCGTCTCTTGGGCGCGGGAAATCACGGGGGCCTCAAACACAGATGCTCACTATACAGTTGATTAAGATAATTCCGGTGGAAAGTAGGAGACGAAAGTAGTTATTTTTCTGCTTTCCATCGTATCCCGCGTTAACTCGCTTTGGCTCAGTACGTAGTAGTAAGCATCCCCTCACCTACATGAACGGTCAGGGGAATAAGGGTATAAGGTGGTCAGGTACCGCATTTGCCTTCCGTTCCTATTGGCTCACCCAGTGGCCGCGCCAAGCGGCTATATTACCTTTCTAAGATTAATCATTCAATGATCATGCGACGATATATCATTCTTGCCAGCCTGATGGGGTTGGTTTCGCTGGGTACTTTGCAGGCCCAGATCAGCGATAAACTCATGCCGCATTTTGGATTTATGTATGAGTACAACACGGCTAGCTATATCAGGACCGATGGCACTCGTCAGCAGGACTTTCTGCGCAACTACTATGTCCTGAACGTTGGCGCCTATTACCTATTGGCGCAGAAAAACGATATCTTCAGCGTAGGCGTAGAGCCCAACCTGCAACTGGGGATCAGTCCTGTATTTATTTCGGATCGCCTGCGTTTGGGCTATGTGGTACAAACCCCCGTATACGCCATGGCGCGAGTCGGAGCCGGTAGCACACCTTACAATCAGCAGCGCGTGGGCCTAGGGGTAGGAATCGGCGGTAGCTTTACGACCTTCTCCTACTTTGGGGCTACTGGTCAGGGCATTGTCAATGAAAGAGGCAACTTCATTGCTCCGGGAGCGGTGGTAGAGGTCACCATCAACTCCCGCGGCAACCCCCTGATCTTGCGCGCCCATGCCTCATTGGCACAGAGCGACCTCAATATTTCGCGCTACGATGAAAATGGCGACCTATTTTCTCCTCAGTCGCTTTTCGACCCTTTCGATCAGGCTGGCTACGTCGGCTTTGGGATCGTGTACACTTTCTCGCTGTAAACGCGGGATGAACTTGCAGGGCGAGTACGGTCTTAGTGCGCCTCTGACGCACGGGCTTCTGTAAGTCAAAGGCTTAAAGTACCTCCGGTATCCCTCTCCGCTCTCTGGCCTCCTCGCCGGGGAGCGGTTTTTTGCTGCCTGGCGTTTTCAGCCATCGGGGGATTTTGTGTACCTTTGAGCTATGGGCAATTACATCGTATCCGCACGCAAGTATCGGCCAGGCACTTTCGCCTCTGTGGTGGGGCAGGCTCATGTCACCAACACCCTCAAGAGCGCCATTTTGCTCGATCAGTTGGCGCATGCCTTTCTCTTTTCGGGCCCCCGCGGGGTGGGCAAAACCACCTGCGCGCGCATCCTGGCCAAAGCCATCAACTGTACCAACCTGCAGAGCGATGGCGAGCCTTGCAATCAGTGCGAATCTTGCCAGACCTACAACCAAGGCAAAAGCATCAATATCCACGAGCTGGATGCCGCCTCCAACAACAGCGTCGACGACATCCGCAACCTCACAGAGCAGACCCGCTACGTGCCTGACAATGGCAAAAAAAGCGTCTACAT
>CAYVAP010000301.1:0-6268 GCA_964449365.1 uncultured Bacteroidia bacterium | reverse complement strand
TCAAAACACACTCAATGAATTGGTGAAATGCCTCCATGTTCATGCTCTTAAGCCTTGATCATCAACTGTTTTGAAAAGGGAGCAGAGCAACCGATTCCGGCATAATCAGCTAAAAATAAGGGAGCATCGCTTTTTTCTGAAGAACGCGGGATTCTGTACAGCCTGCTTATACCCTTGCACTGCCCCTCTCACCGCCATCGGTCCCAGCTTTGCTCGTAATATTGTAGTAGGCGCTGGTCGTCGAGGCGATTGATTTCGGTGGGGCGCTCGGCGATGTCTCGATCAAAGGTAAACAGATTGCTGAGCACCGCTTGGTTGAGGTAGTGCAGCGAATCGGCCCAGGGTTGAGTGAATAGCCGCTCTCGGAGCACCTGTGCAGCCAAGGGCGCGAGGCGATCTGGGGCCGTGGCAGGCAGGCGGCCTGGTGCCTGTATCGCCAGGTTGAAGCCCCACTGCCCAAAACTCGGCACGTATACCGTCATCGGCAGGGTCTGCGCAAATGCCGACTCCAGCGTGTGATGAATGCACCAAAACGCATCGGGGGCGTAGTAGGGCGAAGTCGACTGGGTGATCACGGTGCCACCTTGCGCCAGGCGGCGCTGCACCATCTGATAAAACGATTGGCTGTAGAGCTTGCCCAAAGCCGGATTGTTGGGGTCGGGTAGGTCGATGATGATCACGTCGAAATATGCGGGGGTTTCCTCCACAAACTTGAAGGCATCGCGGTTGACGATTTCCACCCGTGGATCATGCAAGGCACTGTCGTTGAGGCGCAACAGCCCCGGATGGGTAAGGCCCAACTGCGTCATGGCCGGATCGAGATCGACCAGCGTGAGGTGTTGTACCTCGGTGTGGCGTAGCACCTCACGTGCAGCCAGGCCATCGCCGCCCCCAAGCACCAGGATTTCTTCTGCCCGCAAGGCCAGGCTCATGGGCACGTGCACCAGCGGCTCGTGGTAGCGGTATTCGTCGAGGGATGAAAACTGAATGTTGCCATCGATAAAGAGGCGCACGTCGTCGTTCCAGCGGGTGAGCACCACGTGCTGGTAGGCCGATTGCTTGGTATAGAGGATTTGATCTTGGTACAAAAACTGGTCGAAAAAGCGCACCAGCGAAAAGGAATAGACAAAGCCCGCCGTAAGCAGAGCCCCCACCAAGGCACAGGTGGCTAGCAGGCGGCGATAGCTGGGCAGATCGGCGCGAAAGCTCCAGGCGTTGATAGCGGCCACGGTCAGGTTGAGCAGGCCGATCACAAACGCCGTGCGCATGGTACCCAGGGTCGGCAGCAAGATCAAGGGAAAAGCCACCGAAGCAATCAGCGAGCCTAGGTAGTCGAAGGACAGCACCTGTGCCATGGCATCGCGTAGGGGCTGATGCTGCCGCACGATGCGGGTGAGGATCGGAATCTCCACCCCGATCAGGCTACCCAAAATGCCAATCAGCAGAAAGGCCACCCCGTAAAAGTAGGGCGTAAGAGAAAAGGCAAAGTACAGCATGATGGCCGAGCCGCCACCTACCACGCTGAGCCATACTTCGAAGCGGATAAACCAGCTCAGCAGATCTCTCTGCAAAAAGCGCGAGAGGTACGAGCCCACCCCCATAAATGACAAAAAAAGCCCGATCACCAGCGAAAAGTGCAGCACACTGCTGCCCTGAAAGTAGCTGGAAATGGTGCTGATCAGCAATTCGTACAGGATGCCACAGATGGCGATGATGAAGACCGACGCCAGCAGCAACGGCACCTGGCGGCGGGCAATCTGCCGCTCGATCTGGATAGTAGACTCCGACATAGCCTCAAAGGTAACACATGCCCGGAGAAATGGCAGGAAATAAGCCCTTCCCTTGGCCGCCAATCAGCAACGCCGACCCGGACTAAGCCCGGATCGGCGGTTTTCGTCGCTTGCTTTCGAAGGCATGAGGCCCATGGCAACAAAGGGCTACCTCCTGCCCGAAACACCAAAGCTCAAGTTTTGACTATTAGATGCTTACGCGGTCTGGGTAGCCTTCTGGTGATCGGCCAGGAATTTTTCCAAACCGCTATCGGTCAGCGGGTGCTTGATCATCTTGCTGATCACGTCAAAAGGCATGGTGGCCACGTCTGAGCCCGCCAGCGCCGCCGAGCGCAGGTGCTCGTTGTGGCGGATCGAAGCCGCCAAGATCTCCGTATCCAGGCCATAATTGTCAAAGATGGTGCGGATCTCTTCGATCAGTTGCATGCCTTCGTGGCCGATGTCGTCGAGGCGGCCAATGAAGGGGCTCACGTACTTGGCTCCAGCCTTGGCTGCGACTAGCGCCTGGATGGGGCTGAAGATCAGGGTACAATTGATCTTGATGCCCTCGCTGGCCAGGGTACGGATGGCCTTGACGCCCTCCTGAATCATAGGCACCTTCACGGTGATATTGGGGTGGATCTGGGCTAGCTTGCGGCCCTCCTCCACGATGCCATCGTGGTCGGTGCTGATCACCTCGGCGCTCACGTCGCCATTCACCATCTCGCAAATGCGCAGGTAATGGCCGTTGACGTCGGTAATGCCTTCTTTGGCCATCAAAGAGGGATTGGTGGTCACCCCGTCGAGGATGCCCATCGCCTCAGCTTCCTGGATCTCTTCGAGGTTGGCGGTATCGATAAAAAATTTCATAGCTCGCGAATGGTTTGATGTAGTGGGATAGATGCGAGATAAAAGTACAAAAAAACCACCCTTTTGATAGTCCGCATGGCGACAAAGGGTACTCCACATCTCCTTGTGGTTCATAAACGCGGAGCGCTACGCTGGGGTTTAGCAGGATGGGGTATAAACGCCAGGGTTCAGAACCCTTGTGAGGGGTTGAAAAAACATCAGGCAAGCATGCTCATATCTGCGAACGCCTACCGCATACCGCCTACCATTGATGGTGAGTATACCCCACCCTAATCCCGCACCGGTTCCACCATGATCACCTCTTCACGATCTACCGCCACCAGTCCTGGCGGGTCGCCCTTACGCTTGCGGATGTACTTGCGCGGGGTGTACTGCACCGGCACCAGGGTATCGTTTTTGCGCTTGGAGTAGTAGGCCGCCAATTGCGCGGCGTATTCCAGCACGGTGGTGGGCAAATCCTTGCCCGGTCGCTGCCGAATGATCACATGCGAGCCCGTAACATCCTTGGCGTGTAGCCAGAGGTCATTTTTGTGGGCAAATTTGAAGCTCAGCTCGTCGTTGTTGCGGGCGTTGCGGCCCACAAAGATCTGATAGCCCTCGCGCTGAAAGGTGCGAAACGGATAGCGGTCTTCTTCTGCCGCCTTCTGCTCCTTCTGTGCCGCCCGGCTCATCTGCTTGAGGGCCTTGATGGCCTCCGGGTCAAAGCCCCGCTGATCGAAGGTCAACGCCTCGGGGGGCACCAGCGCCCGAAATTGCTCCCATTCCTCCTCTGCCGCTAGCAGCCGCGTTTCGAGGTCGTCCAGTTGCTCCTTGAGGTACATCAGCCGAGCCCGGCGCTGCTTGTGCTTGTCATAGTAGCGCTTGGCGTTTTCCTGCGGGTTGAGCTTGGGGTCGAGTTTCACCTCAAGGGTGCCACCCTGGTAGAGATCTTCCAGCTCTATTTTTTCCGTCTCGGACGGAATCGCATGCAGGTTGGCCATGATCAGATGGCCAATCTCCTCGGGGTCGCGCTGCTCTTCCAGTTGGGTCACGTTGTCGCGGTAGGAGTCGTAGATCTTTTGCAGCTTTTCAAAGGGCTGCACCAGGGCCTTGTAGGTATACTTGTATTGCTCGCGGTAGTGCTGATATTGAAAATGGGTTTTCATCCAGAAAATCAACGCCTCTGCGATCCCCCCCACCTGGCGAGCCAGTCGTTCATCGGTAGGCGGAAACAGCAAAAAGCGCATGCGCTGCGCTTCTTTCACGATCCAAAACTGCTCGCTTTGTGCCTCTTCGAGGGTGCGGTCAAAAGCCACCCGCAGGGACAGCCCCTCGCCCAGCTGATGCTGAATGCGCTGCGCAAACAGCTTCTCATAAATGGGCGATACCTGCCGCATCAGGTTTTGGAGCTTGCGCAGCGCATCGAACTCGGCACCATGTGCCAGCGGCGTGAGGTCCAGGGCTCCGGGCGTTTCTTCGTAATCCCAGTCGCCCTCGTGGCGGTGGTCGAAGAGCGCCACGATTTCTCCGCCCTGCCGCAGCATCACATTGGCCATGGTGCCATGCAGCTTCAGGATGAACTGGTGATCTTCGCTCAGTTCCAAGATCATTTCGCGCTCTTGCGGCACCACTCGGCAGGCTTGCAGGGTCAGCCCATAGGTCGCCTCGAAGAGGTCGACCACATTCTTGCGAGCCTTGGCAAAGTCTGGCACTGGCACCACGTAGGTATCGGGCGTGTTGCAGCCTATCCGCAGGTAGCAGCCCGAGAGCTCGACGATCAGTTCGTTGCGGCTTTGGGAAAAACAATTCAGGACCTTGTCTCCCCGATGCTGCTGATCGAGGTATCGGCCAAGATGTTGAAGGGTGTAATGATGAAAGTGCATAAGGCAGGAATTCAGAGCCGGCCTGGCAAATTAGCCACTACCGAGCACATTCCCGCATGGATCAGGCCGCTTGGGGCGTTTCCTTGGGCCAGTCTTTAGGCGCAGCGTTAAACAGGCGGCGCTCGATCTGATAGGGAAGGTCAAAGCGCGAAAGCAGCTCCAAGGGGGGCACCACCAGACCCGAGATGTGAAGCTGACGGCCACCAGAAAGATGCAGCGTGAGCCGATCAATGCGATAAGGGAAAAGAATACTATAATGCACCCGGCAGCTTTGGATCTGCGATACGTGAAACAGCAAGTTCTCCTGACGAGAAGCATTGGTGAATTTGATCAAGCCGTGGCGGCTATCGAGCTCGATCTCGCTGTGCTGATCCCGAGACAAATACTGATAGTAGTGGTACAGGCCCGGTAGGTAAAAAGGCGCAAACACGCAGTGGATCCAGATCGCGATGTGTCCCACGGATTGATCGTCGTGGTATAGCGCAAAAAATAAGCCCAATGCGAGGAAGAGAAGCATGAAGTAAGTCATCATTTCGAAGGGAAAGATGAAATGGCTTTGCTTTTCTTTTTGAAAGGTAAAATGTTCCACGTGGGTTTCAGTCGAAAGAGGAAAGGCATGAGGGGTAATGGAGGAAGGAGGAGTGGTTCCGAACATTTTCTGATAATCGATTAGTTCGATGGTAAAAATAGTATGCGTATCCCACTCTCCCCATTGAATGTACGAAGTAATCTAACCAGCGGGTCCAGAGTGAAACAATTGACCAACTTTTCTTCACATAAGGCACTGGCCAACAGCGCTTTCGAGCACGAATGGTTGACTGCGAATTTCGAATGCGAAGCAGAATTGCTTTCGGAACGAAATAAGCGATCATTTGGCCTAGCCCTAACAAATTGTCCATCAGCGATCTTGACTTCGAACTCGGCCCACTAGCCATTAGTTTCGCGGTTGAAAGTTGCCCAGGCTGCGCAGAGCCAATCGAGGCTATTTGCTTGGAATGAACGGCACACCTTAGTTTGGGTAAGGGATGAGTATCACTCAAAATAGCTCTCTGAAGCGCTAGGAGGTACATTTTTCGAGTCGAAACTAATGACTAGCAGTATGAAGTCTTTTTTATGGTCTTACTTAGAGGGAAGTGGCATTGGCTACCTCTACCCAAAACCAGTGCCAATTGCGCTGCCGCAATGTCTGGACTGATAAACACAGATATGATCATAACTGCGAAAGCAGCCGAGAGTTGCATTTCCATAGAAAAATGATAACTTGATAATATTTTGCTCATTCACACACATTGTCGATACCTACATATCTAATCATCTAGATAACTGTTAGATGATGTGCTTTTTCTTCTCGCGCATCTATACAGAACCTTACTTCGTTCTTTTTATCAACCGGCCTACTTCCCACCACTTGTCATCAGACGCATGCCCTACGCTCGCTACCTGTACGCCACCCGTCTGTTCATTGCCTTCGTGCTCGCGATGCCCCTGGTCATCTTGATGCACCTTCTCAGTTATCCCCTGGCCGAGCGCTCGCGCTTGCGTTTGCTCTATCAGGTCAATCACCTCTGGATGGCGGTTTTTCAGGCCTTGGGGGGCTGGCGCTGGCGTACCGAGGGGCTAGAGCGGATCGATCCCGCTCAGACCTATGTTTTGGTGGGCAACCACACCAACCTGATAGACATTCCCATCGTGGGCGGTAGCATCATTCACCCCTGGCGCTCGCTGGCCAAGCGCGAGATTCTGCGCATCCCCTGCCTGGGCTGGATC
>CAYVAP010000300.1:0-6278 GCA_964449365.1 uncultured Bacteroidia bacterium | reverse complement strand
TATGATCAAGTCTCAGGCTACACCATGAGTACGCTGGAGAGGGAGGTAGTCAAAAACGCCTACGGCTTGACCAGCCTCAAACAAGCCCTCAAACAAAACAAGCCTGCTGGCATGACCGACCGGCACATTGATGTGTATTTCAACTACTACTAACCACTCATGATCATGAAAATATTACCCGTGTTTACATATTCAACGGCCCTTTGCTGGCTGGTGCTTGGGTGCAATGGTATCTTTCAGCCGGAAAAATAGTTGTCACCGCCTATCATGGAGATTCATCGCAAGTGAAGACCGAGTTGTTAGTAGGTCAAGTAGTGGAGGAGCAGGCAGACAGAAGTAGGTTTTCTGTACGATTTGGAAGCGACGATTCTATCCATGTAGTTTTCGATGATTCAGTGTTGGTGGCACATCGAAGTACTAACCTCAACGAGCTTGATCGTCATATGATGTTTTATTCATCATGGAAATATGATACGCTTGAGGAGACCCGACACGGTCCGAGCATACTCATGGAGTACACCTTCACCAACGCCGACTTCGAAGAGGCCTTGGAAAAAGGCATCAAGATAGAATGACACAGCGTGGCCTTGCTACTTTTACCCAGACATGGTGATCTAGACTTTGGAGAGAAAGATACGCAAAATAAGCAGAGGGGATCCCTTTACCTGATTCGAGCCACGCTGAGTAATCTCCATTTCGATCTCATCCCTTGGCCGGTGTCTTAGCCAGGGTGCGTGGCCGATGAGTTGTTACGAGTAAGAATACGCTACGTATTCCAGATGGTCACCACCTCATAGGCCGCAAACTGCTCATCGCGCGTGAGGAGGGTGAGGTTGGCCTGCTGGGCCTGCGCGATCAGCAGGCGGTCAAAGGGATCGCGGTGATGAAAGGGTAGTTGCTCCAAGCGCTGCAGGTGGGCGATGTCAAGGGGGAGTAAAAATATCCGCTGAGCGATGGCTTCTTGCCAATAGTGCACGGTAGAATGCTTAAGCACTAGCTTGCCTAGGCTTCGCTTGATGCTGATTTCCCAAAAAGAAACAGGACTAACGCGCAGTTCTTCTGACTCGTCTGTGAGAATTGCTCCCACTGAAGCAGGCAGGCGCGAATCGTTCTCCATCATCCAGATCAGGGTATGTGTATCGAGCAGGTATCCCATCACATGTAGTCTTTGAAATCCTCCAGGGGTGCATCGAAATCAGGGGCCATATAGATGAGCCCCCCCTGTAAGGCACCCAAGCGGCGAGGACGATGATGCGGAGGCTCTTCGGCGGGCGTATCTGCCTCCTCCTTCACCTCTTGCAGCAACTGCCGCAGCCGGGCTTCGGGCAGACGGTCGATGGCGCGGAATAATTCGAGTTTGAGTTCAGCGGTGGACATGATGAAATGGACTTTGAGTGGAAATATACGCAAAAATGGGTAGAGGCGGTTGATGCGCTGGTATAAGCGAGCCTACCCACTTCTAACGGCTCACGTTGCGACACAGGTTGTCATATCAACCTCCCATATCGTACGATCCCTTTTGGGCTCATTTATAATGGCTCGCAAAGTGAACCAAGATGTTGGTGTCGCAACTAACCATAATTTATGGGGGGAATCTCAATGTCTATAGTAACTCAGAGATGCCTGATAGACATTGTCGCACATCAGTTGGATGCCCGCCAGGGTCGCAGGATAGACGCCAAAGGAGCTTCCGTAGTAAGCAATATCGCCGCGAAGAGTAACAATGGCCCAAAGGGTCATGTCCAAAGGATGAATGATTACTTTCATCTCGCATCCTCTATCTCCCCATCCCCAATGTCTGTTGGTTTTATGCCAGCAAAACGTTTTGCTGTATGGGTTGTAGTAGTCATGTTTCGGATATCGATCATGGATGGACGAGTGGAATCCCTGCGAATCAAACAACTCGAAGAGCTGACCGCGCCGATCCAGGATTTCTGGACTGAAACGGTCTAGGTAAATGGGCAGCTTGCACCTTCTCCACGTATGTTGACAACCATTCCATAGGCTACTGAGTGCTTCCCAGCCTATTTGATCCTTGAGGTCCCATTGGGCTGGGGTGAGAGACAGTCGCGCTAGCACCTCAGGCAAGGGCAGAAGCCAACCTCGATCGGTCAGCCTCATGGCATGTTTCAATAACTCGTAGCCCTGATGAGGGAATGTTGGGGCCTGACCCGCTTGCAGCGCCTCTTCGATGTGACGTTTCATCCTACCAAGCTCATTCCGCGGGACATCAATGCGCAAGTAACGATCAGGCAGGCGAAGCACGCAGTCGATGCTTTGGATAATGATCGTCCACACTTCTGATGGAAAGTGAGCCTTGGCGCTGCCATAGCCTGCTTTTTCCAGGTAACACGTAAGCTGTTTCATCATCTTGGGGGTAAGGTTGCCACAGCGGCCAGGCCGCACATGCTATCCATTCAAAAGATGGGTGAGCCAAGCATATCTCTCAACCCATAGCCATTTTTTTGGGGATGATGTCTGAAAACCTATGCTAAAATCGCTTGACCGATATACCCTTCGCCTCAGCCCAAGTCCGAATCAGGCTTTCCTCCTGTGCCGTGGGGCGTCGGTTGCTTAAGCCTCTGGCTTGCACGAGTTCTTCCCGGTCGTTGATCTGCAGGGTAAGGACCGGTTCCCACCCATCCGGCGTGTCCAGGCGCAGGGAGCAGATGCGGCTTGTCCCCGCGACACAGCGCCTGGCATATCCGCCTACGCAGTGCTTCAGCCAACCTCCCTCGTCTCGCAGGTCGGCAGCGCAGGTCAACTCCACGACCTGATAGCTCTTCCCTTCGGCGTCTTGTCCCGACCATGCATACCCCTGGGCGGGCCATGAGGAGTCCTGCCGCTGGCGTTCCTGCTCGGCCAGGTATTCGGCTAGGCGGCCTTGCGCCCGTGCCTCTTCCCGTGCCTCTCTTTCGCGTCGCCTTTCCTCTTCATATTGGATGTGTTGCAGCCAAGGGGCCATGGCCTGCCGTACGCTGCGGATGCTTCGCTGCTTGAGCCGCAATGGCTGTTCACCTGCACGGCCAGTGAGCTGGTCGTGAAGGTAGTGCAGCAGCGCTCTTTGCTCCTGTGTATCCCACTCGCCCTCGCTTCTGGCCAAAAACCGCAGCACATCGGCTCGCAGGTGGGCAGGCCGCAGCAGACGGCTAAGCCCGTAGGCGTAGTCCGCACTGGCGCCCACCTGCCGCAGCGACAGATAGCCAAACAGCAGGGTTGACCTGCCTTCGGGGGCCTGGCGCTGCCCAAACACATGCGCCTCCGCAAAGAAGCACCGCACCATGCGCCGCGTGAACGGCAACCCGCCGGGGCGGGGAACCTGGCGCAAGTCTTGGCCACGTACCAACCGTGGCAACCATTCGGTGTACAGGTCCTCCTGTTCTGTCCGGTGCTGCCGGTACTGCCAGTACTGTCCATGTCCCCGCACGCCGTAGCCATATTCGCGTAGCAGCCAGGCGGGCACCTCCGGCGGAAAAAAACAAGACAGCGCCAATTGCACGTCGATAGGGTCGCCATTGTTGTTGGGAACGAACGCCTCGGGGGAATGGGCCAACTCAAAGTTGCGCAGGCTCATGAGGTCCAGCCAGTAGGCAAGCATCCCGAAGGAAGGCTCGCCCGTGGGGTGGAGGCAGAACCAGTGCGGCAGTACCTGGGTCAAAAAATCGACCAGCTTTTGCGGATGTTGCCGATGAGGCGCACGGATAGAGAGGAAGGGACGCCGACACCACCACTGCTGGGCCGCACTGCCCACGAGTAGGCGTAGATGGTCGTCCTTGATCTGAGCCAAGCCCCGAAATAACTGGCGCAGCCGCCGCAGTTGGGCGGCATGGCGTTTGCCGCGTACGCGGTAGGGCGTGGAAGATGCCTTCCTCGGATCCATTTGCCCCAGAAACTGCCACAACCGAAAGCCCATCAATCGCTCCGCCAAGGTGCTGTGCGGAGGTAGCACCTCAGCGCAGAATGCCTCCCAGGCCTCTCGTCGCGGCCCGCCCAGGGCGCAGCAGCCTGCCAACAAAATCAGCCCCCTATCATCGGGCTGCCATTGAGGACCCAAGGCCCGCTGCAGCTTGGCTAGACCAGCTTGCATGACGGCAGTCTGCCAGGCATCCCGGGACCCGCGCGACCAGGCGTAGCTAGGCCATATCTCTTGCTCCCAGAAGCCGTATAGCGCCCGAGTGATGGCCGGTTTCACGGTTGAAGTGGGGGAGAGGTCCAACCCCAGTTCGCTGCCAACATATGCACGAAAGGCATCGAAGGCGCGTTGCCGTTGGGCCAAATTTGCCGATAGGTGGGAAGGTGGGTGGGTGGAAGTAAGAGAAAGTTTCATGACGTGTGGGTTGATGATTGTGGGCAGGGTGATGAGGAGGGGGTTTGACGCAAATAACGCCGTGTCGTATTTTGACCATGGCAATTAAGGGTTTAGGGTTCAATCATGAACGTGAGCACGTAAGCAGAACGCGAACTCCCCTCGGCTTTTCGATTTCTTTCAAAATCGAGACTCCAGCAACGATTTGAGACTCCATATCTCGGAGTCTCTTGGGTTGGGAGTATGACAAAGCCGAGGTCGCGGGTGCGCGGCACTGCAAGCGGTGTTCAACCAGAAGATGGGTGAGGCGCGCACATCTCTCAGCCAGTCGTCATTTTTTTTGGAGAGCTACGTGAACGTACATATCCTGCTCCCTTGGTCGCTTGAAATCCAGGGCATGCCCTGGATCTACGTCCAGGGCATGCCCTGGACTACCATCTGCGGGTCTAAAAAAAAGGGGCACGGTATCCTTTTACTCCTTACTTCCATAGGGACATATGCATTCATCAATTTCCCCCCCATGTCTCATCACTCCCTTCCACCTATCCCTTTTGCCCGGTCTCGCTTGAGGCGCATGCTCCAGCTCGAATCTCGCCTGCATCGCGCGTCCGGGAGACGTCACCGATTGGCACCAATGTAATGGAATGACCTCGCTTGTCCACCGGCTCTTCCCGGACGCCGATGCGCTACGGACAAGCACATGGAGCTATCACAACAAGATGATCAGGCCCTTTGGGAGGCCTTTTTGGGGGGAGACCAAGCGGCCTTGGGTACGCTGGCTCAGCGCTATCGTACAGTGGTCATGGGTCGGCTGTGTCGCCTGACGGGCGACTATGACGCGGCTGAAGACCTCTGGCAAGACACCTTGCTTCACCTGCTGGCCAAGCGGGAGGTTTTGG
The DNA here is from genome assembly GCA_964449365.1 of uncultured Bacteroidia bacterium. Taxonomy (GTDB): domain Bacteria; phylum Bacteroidota; class Bacteroidia; order J057; family J057; genus CAYVAP01. The sequence goes on along the minus strand of CAYVAP010000300.1, from coordinate 1,073 downwards.
GAGATGTACACCCGGTCCACTTTGGGGCCTGGCTCGGGGGCTGTGCCCGCCATCAGTGGTTGGCGCAGTACGCCAAAGCCCAGCGCCGAGCTGAGCTGCTGCGCGAGGAAGTCGCCCCCCAGATGATGGCTGTGGAGGAGGCTGAGGCCCTCCAGGATATGGGAGTAGCCGCCGTGCAGCAGGCCATCGGACAGGTAACCCACCCCCTGCGGCGCGAGTTGTTGCAGCAACTCGCCCAAGGGTTCAGCGTGGAGGAGTTGGCTATCCGCTACCAGCGCAAGGCCGCCTGGGTTTACCAAAACGTATATCGCGCCCGACAAGATTTGCGGCGGCAGTTGGGGTAGTCCCTTCTATGGTTTTTCCACATCAACGGTGGTCACAGATAGGGTGAAGTCCTCCGTGAGCACCCAATCTCGATAGACGTATTGGTACTGTGGCCCGGCGTAAAGGGCTTGCTTACGCTTGATCAGGGAGAAGAGGTCGATCCGCATTTTGTGGAAAATAAGCCCACTGAGATAATCCAGGTGATTTTCCAGTATGCTGTCGAAATTGCTTTTGTCCACCTCTATAGGCTCTTTCGTAGCGATGTTCCAGGCCAGCGCCAGGATGGAGATGTTTCTACGATGCCCCTCTCAGTCATCAGGGTCTAGCTCTGCCAACAGTTCTTCCCCAAATTCTAGTAGGATTTGAGACGCCTTGACCGGGCGCTGATTGACCAGAAACCTCATTGGCGATCCTTCCTCTTCGGCTCGCTTTTTTAGCTCCTGCATACCCGCGCCTAGGGGTGGCTCTGTCTGTTTGGGCCGTTCGAGTGATCTAATTGGTCGCATCAGTCCCTTCCGGCCTTTGATTTTGGATGATTTTTTCTTGGCCATATGGTAAAATTAGCCAATGGCTGGGACATCTCCAGACAATGGAGCGTTAGGAGCCAAGGCTAGCGCTCTGTCAACTCCCCAATGATGGGTGATCGCTGCATCTTTTTCCGCATCTCGGCGTTGGAAGCTCGTCGGCGGGGCCCTTTATCCCACCGTCTCGCGACTTGGCTCGCCAAGCTCGGATTTTTCTTCAAGTCT
>CAYVAP010000299.1:0-6280 GCA_964449365.1 uncultured Bacteroidia bacterium | reverse complement strand
GCCGCACCAAGCGGCTAAATCTACTCACCTATATGAACGGCTAGGGGTATAAGGGAATAAGGTATAAAGGTACCAGGCACTTTGGTCAGCCCCCCGCATATTGGCTCACTCAGTGGCCGCACCATGCGGCTAAATTTACTTCCAATTACGAATTACTGATTGCGAATTACGAATTGCGAATTGCGAATGCGAAGCACTAGCATCCTCTCCTCAGTCTTCTTTCCCGTTGGGCTCGAATTCTTCGGCTTCTTCCAAGGCAGCTTGCCAGCTTTGGCCGAAGTTGATCATCTGCAGGGTAGCCACGGAGAGCTTGTTTTCGAGCTTACCAAACTTCTTGCGGTAGTCTTTCATGCTGCGGCGAATCACTTCGAGTGCCTCTTCGCGGCCATAGGTGTGGGTGATTTCGCAGCGCTGTACGCTGGAGCCAGGCATCTCCTTGTAAGTGAGGAAGTAGTGCTTGAGGCGGCTCACGATCGAGGGCGGACAGTCGGTGATGTCTTTCCAGGTTTCGTAAACCTCGTCGCCCTTGAGGACCGCGATGATTTTGTCATCGGCTTCGCCGCCGTCGATCATGCGGAAGCCCCCGATGGGAATAGCCGGTACCAGGATGTCGCCGTGGGTGATGTCGCGCTCAGTGAGCACACACACGTCGAGGGGGCCGCCGTCGCCGTTGATGCCTTCTTTGCCGCTTTTTTCCATGCAGTAGGCCGCCACTTCTTCCATGCAGTAGGTCTGCGGCACAAACCCATACAGCGCAGGGATAATGTTAGAAAACTTCTGGGGGCGGTCCACCTTCAGGTAGCCAGTGCGCTTGTCCACTTCATACTTGACAGTGTCGCTAGGGACCACCTCAATGTAAGCGGTAACTTGAGTTGGGGCATTTTCGCCGATTTGGACGCCGTGCCAGGGGTGAGACTTATAGCGGAGACCGATGAGCTCCCAAATGTGAGTGAGGGTATTTTTTCCCATAATGTAGCGGAGTCTGATTGTGTAGTTGAAGGTTTTGGGCCAATGGCAGCGAATTCGCCTATGGCTAACAAGCTATAACTTAGCGCGCAAAAGAGCGATGATCGATGCCATGATTTTTGTCATGGCTCAACTAGTCATTCGTTTCGCCCTGGAAAATGTGCCTCCTAGAGCTTCAGAGAGCTATTTTGAAGGATGCTCACACCTTACTCAAACTAACGTGTGCTGTTAATTCCAGGCAAATAGCCCTGATTGGCTCTGCGCAGCTTGGGTAACTTTCAACCTTGAACCGTGAAACGAATGACTAGATACGAGTGCGAAGTAGTAGGAGATATACATGACGAAACAATCACCTTTTCATGAAAAGTGCAAGCGTTGACTCGGCAACGGGATATTTGCCCCGACCATTGGTCGCAGGCAGACAATGATCGGGCGGCTATCTTTATGATATGATAAGCGGCCAAGGCTTCGCTTTCGCTCAGAGTGACACTACCAGGGCAGCGTCTCAGGGCTGAAATGAATTGTGCATAAACGCCAGGGTTTCAACCCCTACGGTACAGCCTAAGGGTAGAAGGTACTGATGCACAGTGTTTACCCTCGTTCATATTCTTCCTCCTTGAGTGGCCGCGCTAGCGGCCATTGGGCCTCATCTACGGCGTACAGACCGTCTCGCAATCAGGGCAGTAGATCACCTCAGGTGACGTGGGGGCGTGTTCGTAGATCTCCTGATAGGTGCGCAACTGATAGATGGTGTCATCAATGCTAGCCGCAAGAGGCGACACCAGGCTCAACTGAAGGGCGATGAGTAGCCCTGCACCCAGCCAGCCGAGGCGCGGATGTTCGCGCTGTGGTTGGACCAATTGCTCGACCCGCAGGCGTAATGCCCCGCCAGTGAGGGCCGAAGCTGCGGGTGGGCTCTGGCATTGCTTGAGCTTGAGCAAGAGGTTGGCGTAGGGCTTGATACCCCCGAGATGCTGACTGCCCTTGCGGTCAGCGATGAATTCGCTTAGCAGCTCTAATTCTTTGCGCATCAGGTAGAAAGCCGGATTGAACCACCACAGACACTGCAAGAGGCGCAGCAGGGCTTTTTCGATGGTGTTGCCCTGGCGGAGGTGAGAGCGTTCGTGGCCAAAAATCGCGGCCTGCTCGGCTGCGGTGAGTTTTGCCAGTGGCTCTTGCCAGATGATGTACGGTCGACCCAGCCAAAATGCCCCGATACCGATAGCTTGGGGCGGGGTGAGCAAGGTGTAGTGGCGTCCACCGAGCCACAGATCGGCATGCGCCGAGCGCCGAATGAGCCGCATCAGATATCCCATTTGCCCTGCGAATAGCAGCAGGACCCCCGCTACCGCGATCAGCACTGCGTAGCCCAGCCAGTGTTTATAGGCCAGCAAAAAGTGGTAGTGAGCATTGGCGCGGTAGCGAATGCGGTGGGCGTAGTTGGGGTGCTCGCAGCGGCAATACTGCTGCAAACTGCTGTGATCGAGCGGAGACCCAAAGCTGAGGGGAGCTACCTTACTCACCGGCGATAGCTTGGGTCGAACGTGGGTCGGTACCAGTAAGGGAAGCAACAGGCTACCCACCACCATCAGGTGTAGCGCATGACGCTGCTGAGAGAGGGTCGCTCGTCGGCGCATCATGAGCCAGTACAGCCCTAGCCCGATCCACGACAGCAAGCTCGAAGTAAGTAGGTAGGCAATCATGGGGTAGCGGGAGGGTCGCTTTGGTCGATCAGGTCGCGCAGGGCATCGAGTTCATCAGCACAAACCGCTTCGTCGCCGAGCAGGCTCGAAACCATGCCCGTGAGGGAGCCAGCAAATACGCTGTCGATCATGTTGCGCAGGGCGCGCTGCTGATAGCAAGTGCGATTTACCAAGGGATAATACAGATGAGCGCGGCCTACGGTTTTGTGCCCCACAAACCCTTTCTTGTCTTCTTCCAGAATGCGGATGACGGTCGATACGGTATTATACGCCGGGGCGGGCTCTTCTGGCCAGTGGGCCATGATGTCTTTGACGTAGGCTTCCTTCAAAGACCATAGGACATTCATGACCTTGAGCTCCAGCGGGGTCAGTAGTTTTGGCTCCATGTTGGGTTTGGGACAGGCTTGATTTTTGACAAGATTAACACACCACACTGCCGGACATCACCGATCGATTTAGACAGGATTTACAGGATCATAAACACCTGAAGCATCCTCTTGATCTTGCCCCCATTTTTTACTTCGAACTTCGAATCAAGAACCTCGAACTTTTTGTACTAGAAAAGGAGGAAACAGCTCTGTGCGCTCATGTTTGCGAAACTAAGAATTTCGTTTCAAAGATCCATCGCCCTTTTGGTCCTGGGTTAGGTGCTCTATCTACTACCCGCCTCGGGTACAATAATCCTAATAAATCAATCATTTCAATCAAAAAAATCCCTAACTTCCTTTCCTTGATCCCGATCACTCTGCTACCGAAGTAGAATGACTACTCAATTCAGGTTTGAGCCATTGCCTAAGGGACGCGGACGAAATAGATATGTATGATTGGGCAGAGATTTTTGGTGAAGACAAGGAAGGAAAAGTGAGCATAGCGAGCTATGCGAGGCTTTTTCTCCATGCGAAGTTGAGGTAAGGGGCCCCAAGTGTCGCGGAAGATTCGCCGAAAAGATCAACCAAGCATGTGAAGTTATTTTGGTCGCGTTCCTAAAAGCCAGACCTTTCCCGATTAACTTCTAACCCAACTCTATGGCCCTTAAGCCTTTGACCTTTGCCGATATCATGGAGCGCGACCTCTATTACTATGATCCGTCGCGCGAGGATGTATGCCGTCAGTTCTGTGAGATGCTGCGCATCAGCTACCTGCCTGCCCTGAGCGATCGGGCGTCGTACTTTAGCTGGAATGTCGCCGATGACTGCTTTGAGGGGCCGCACCAAGTAGGGGCTGAGGTAAGTGTCTCCATCGACGATGACATTTTCCACCCCTCGGTGCTGAAAAAGTTTGGCAATCACCACCACAACGTCCTCTTCGTGCTCGAAGAAAAGCGCCTGGCGGGGGTGGTACATATCGCCGACTACAACAAAAACGCGGTGCTGCTCACCTACTACGCCTTTCTGCTCGACTTCGAGAAGAAGCTGCGCGAGCTACTGATCTTCAGCAACAAAACCAACGATGACATTATCGACTACTACAAGCGTATGATCGATGTGCTATACGGTGGCCCCATGGAGCACTGCCGCCGACAGTACAACGACTACATGCGCAACGACAAGAAAATCAAGATGATGGAGGCCTTGGGGCCTTTTCAGGCTTTTCCCATCGCAGACCTGATGTACTATGCCCGAGAGCAAAAAATTCTCGATATCGAGTTGACCGATATTCAGGAGTTAAAAGAATTGCGCAACTCGACTATGCACGGGCAAGATGTAGTCGGTCAGGATGAGCGCCTCTTCAGCATAGAGTCAATGGAGAAGCACTTCATGCGCATTGGCCTTTTTCAAAAATACTATTCACGGCTCAAGCAGCGCCTGGCTACGGCCACTCATGATGAATTAGTGGCCAAAAACCGCGCAAAGCTCGATATGCTCGACGTCTTTGATCGACCGGTGGTCAATGGCCGCCGACTGATGTGGCATTACCTTGATCAATCATCTTAATAGGGAGAAAGGCACGAAGTAGGTTTGTTTTTTCTTAACCCGTAATTTACGGGCCGATGGCGCAAAGATTTGCATTCTAAGCGCCTAGCCGCGTAATTTGCAAGTAGTATGGCAAGAATCATCATCGTCTCCAATCGTCTCCCCATCACCATCGATCGCAAAGAGGGAGAACTCATTTATCACCCCAGCGCCGGGGGGCTCGCCACTGGGCTGAGCTCGCTCGACAAGTCTATCGAAAAGCTCTGGATCGGCTGGCCGGGCAAGCCTGTCAATGATGAGATGGAGCGTGAGTCGATCACCTACCAGTTTCAAAAAGACGGCATGGTGCCGGTATTTCTCACCGAGCAGGAGGTAGAGCTATACTACGAAGGCTTCAGCAACAAGACCATCTGGCCGCATTTTCACTACTTCACCCAGTTTACCAACTACGAAGATAAGTACTGGATCTGCTATCGCACCGTGAATCGCCGCTTTGCAGAGATCGTGGCCAAGCAGGTCAAGGATGGCGACATGGTCTGGGTGCACGACTACCAACTGATGCTGGTGCCAGGGATGCTGCGCGAGATGTTTCCCGACTTGTCCATTGGCTTCTTTTTACATATTCCTTTTCCCTCCTACGAAATATTCCGCAACCTACCCTGGCGCAGCGAGTTGCTCGAAGGGATGCTCGGCTCGGATCTGATCGGTTTTCACACCTTTGGCTACATGCGCCACTTTCTCAGCGCGGTATACCGTATCCGGGGCATCGAGCATAGCCTGGGCAAGCTCACCATCAAAAACCGCTCGGTGAGCGTGGATGTCTTTCCTATGGGGATTGACTACCAGAAATTTGCCTTCCCCGAAGAAAACAGTAGCCCCACCGAAGAGGTCAAGGCCATCCAGAGCTACAGTCAGCAGACCAAGCTGATCCTCTCGATTGATCGCCTCGACTATACCAAGGGCATCCCGGAGCGCATCAAGGCTTATTAGCAATTTCTGAAGCGCAACCCCAAGTACCACGGCAAGGTGTCGCTGATCATGGTGGTGGTGCCCTCGCGCGCGGGAGTGGATCAGTACCAGCAGCTCAAAGAAGAGATCGATGAACTGGTGGGCCGCATCAACGCCGAAAATGGCACCTTCAACTGGATTCCGATCCGGTATTATTACCGTTCTTTTGCCTTTGACAGCCTCGTGGCCATGTACCAGGCCGCTCACATTGCACTGATCACGCCCCTGCGCGATGGCATGAATCTCGTCGCTAAGGAGTTCATCGCTAGCAAGCAGGAAGGGCGCACGGGGGTACTGATCATCAGTGAGATGGCCGGCGCGGCCAATGACTTGCCCGAGGCCATCACCATCAATCCCAATGACAGCAACGATATCGAGCGGGCCATGATCAAGGCCCTGGAAATGCCGCCCGAAGAGCAACGCGCCGCCCTCGACGAGATGCAAAAGCGCCTCAAGCGCTACGACGTGAAGCATTGGGCCAACAACTTTATGCGTCAACAAATGGAGACCAAAAAATTTCAGGAAGACCGCCAGACCAAGCTCTTGAGCGAATCGGCGCGTGAGCGCATGGTCGCGGCCTACCAAAAAGCCGATAGCCGCTTGCTCTTTTTCGATTACGACGGTACCCTCGTCGGCTTCAAAAATGACCCCGCTGCCGCTTCGCCCGATCAGCAACCCCACGACATGCTC
>CAYVAP010000298.1:0-6284 GCA_964449365.1 uncultured Bacteroidia bacterium | reverse complement strand
CACATCCAGTGGCGGCCATCCGGGCTCTGAGCGAAGCAGCCAAGCCCTATGCCCTGGGTCGCGACATGCACGTGGGCGACACCATCATCGGCATCAAGGGCCGGGTGGGCTTCGAGGCGGCCGCGCCTCTCATCACCCTCAAGGCCCACCAACTGCTGGAAAAGCATACCCTGGGCAAATGGCAGCAATACTGGAAGGATCAACTCGGCACCTGGTACGGCATGCTGCTGCACGAAGGGCAGTTTCTCGATCCAGTGATGCGCGACATCGAGGTATTTTTGACCAATACCCAGCGCACTGTCAGTGGCAAGGTCAAGGTGATCATGGCCCCGCATCGCTTTACGCCGCTGGGGGTCGATTCGCCCCACGATCTGATGAGCGCCAAATTTGGCACCTACGGCGAAGCCAACCGCGCCTGGACCGGCGAGGACGTACGGGGCTTTACCACCATCCTGGCCAACGCCGGTAAGATCTACTACGCGGTGAACCCAGAGGAAGGAGAAGCTTGAGCGATGGGCAAGCGCTGCGCCCGATCAGTTACACATTCAGCCAATAGACCAATTTGAAGACCAGCGCCCGGTTCTTGCTGTAGAGGTTGGTGGGCAGATAGTTTTCGGTGTAGACCAGAAAAAAATCGGAAGCAGGGGCGTAGCGCCACTGAAAGCGCGCGTTGAGGTTGAGGTTGTCTAGACGGCTGTTGTACTGCACGTAGGTCGTGAGAAAAAGGGCATCGGTGAAGGTGAGGTCTATCCTGGGGCCCAGCAAGAAGAGGCGTCCTGCGCCATACCCTTCGGCCAGCGCCACGTCGTTGTAGTCAAATTGTAGCGAGATATTGCCGTAGGGCTGATAGCGATAGGTGAGCTGCCCGCTCAGGTTGAAGTTGCGCCCGTTGTAAAAGCCGCCATAGCTGGCCGTTACGTTGTAGTTGAGTCGGCGGCGGCGGTTGCTCTGGAAGTTGATCGAGGCGAGCTCCCAGCTAAATTCTTCGCCAGCTTGGAACACGGTGTCTGCCTCGCGGATGGGGTTGAAGCGGCGGGTAAGTCGCTGATAAATGTGCCGCGCGGATACCGTCAACTGCGCCGTGCTGAGGAAGTTGAAGGTATAGCCCACTTGGTAGTCGCGGTCGGTGAGCGAGCCGCCCGGCACGTAGCTGTGATTCAGATTGTAGGTCGGCCCCATGAAGACTAGCGGTCCTTTTTGGGGAAAATGCTTGTAAGCCCCTCCCACGAAGGCCTCCAGAAAGCCCGGGTACACCCCCTGGCTGGGCACGAAGCCCACCTCAGCAAAATAGCTCTCCCCTACGTAATTGCTCCCCACAAACACCTCCCAGCGTCGACTCTGAAAGCGGTTGAACACGGAGGCCGCGTAGGGCATCGCTCCGCCATAGTTGGTGAAAGAGCGCGACACAAAGCTGCTATGGTACCAGCGATTATCGGCGCTGAGTAGCTCCAGGTCTGCGGTCAGTACTTGGTTGGAACGGCTGAGCTGAGGGGCTACCGTATCACCCTGTTCCACCTCGCGAAATACACTGGGGTGAAAAAACCGCGCCGTGTCGCCGGGATTCACGCCTAGGTTGGCCTTGTTGACCAGGCTCAGAGCGATGCTCGACTGCGCCCCGAAGTTGCGCTGCACCGCCGCAGCGGTGAAGTTTTGCGCGGGTAGCCCTTGCCCCTCCGCTACCTGGGTCTGCATATTGAGCACGTTGAGGCGCCACTGACGATCGAGCGAGCCACTGAGCCGCGCCCCGTACAAAATCGGCACAGGCTGATACAAGCCCTGTGAATCCTGCACCAGACCGATGCGTCGCGAGAAAAAGGGCCGCGCCGACGGAAAGCCCGCCTGATCGAGCAGGTCGCTATTTTCCAGAAAAAACTGCCGCCGCTCGGGCAGCTGAATTTCAAAGCGCGTGAGATTGATCACCTGCTGATCGACTTCGACTTGCGAAAAGTCGGGGTTTACCGTTACGTCGAGATTCAAAGAAGGCGTAAGGCTGTATTTGCCGTCGAAGCCCACTTGCAGGCCCGCCTCGATCGGATCGCCGCTGTTTGAGCGATCTTGCGCACCTCGCCCCGCCACATAGGGGATGAGTGAGAGATTCAAGCCAGGCGGAGGCGGCGCATCTTCCCAAACCAACTGCCCCGAGTAAGCAAAGGCCCCGGCGGTAAATTGAATGGGGGTACCAATCCAGGTGCTCACTACGTTGCGCTTGCGGTCGGCTCGTACCAACGAGATATTCCATTCGCGCAGGCCGTTTTGGTAGCGAAAACTATTGAAGGGAATAGCCATCTCCACCGTCCAGCGATTGGGCTCGCGGATCACCTGGCTATACCACTTATTGTCCCAGGTAGTGCGGCTACCGTTGCTGGTACCGCCCGTGGCCACGATCCCTTCCGATTGCACCCCAGCAGGCGTTACCCCGAAAAAAAATCCGTTGAGGCGATCGTTGTACGGCCCAATCACCACCCGTACGTGATCATTGAGGGCCGGAAAAAAATCCCGGCGCAGAGAGTTGATCACGTTGGGAGCCGAATCGTCTTCGCACACGAAAGCCACGTAGAGAAACTCCTCGTCGAAGGTTACCCGAGCGGTGGTGCCGTATTGCGGGGCGGCGGTATCGATGGGAAAGGTGGTAAACCATCCATCGGCGAGCGCTGCCACTTGCCAGGCTGCATCATCGAGCCGCCCGTCGAGGGTGATGGGCTCGGCAGCTTGGCGAATGGTCAAGGGAGTACCCGGGGCATTTTGGGCCCGCAGGGTAGTCAAGGAAAACAAGCACCACAAGCAGATCAAGTATCGAAAGGAAGTAGCCATAGCAGCGGAGCGAGCGATTATAACGTGAGCCCGCAAGATGGTAAACGCAACTGAGAGCATCGGGTATGGGGGCGAAAAAACTTCCCCAAACGTCGCTTCGGCTCACTTCACCTGCCAGGGCAAAAAGGCTTGGTTGGAGCCCAGCTCCACCCGCAACCAGTATAGTCCCGGCGCGAGGGCTGGCAAATCGAGCCGATACCGCTCTGCGCCTGCGCGCTGGGCCTGGAGGGCAAAGCTACGCCCCATGGCATCGAGCAGGGTAAAGCGAAGGGCCTCGGCCCTGCGAAGTTTCTCCCCACGCAACCATCCGACTCCCTGCGTAGGGTTGGGGTACAATTGCAGCTCCTCTGCCCACGCGACCTCGCGCTGGCTACTCAGCATCCCCCCGCCAAACACCACGTAGGCTTCACCTGCATTGGACACGGGGCCTCGCTCGGTGCCATAGGCCCCGATGACGAAGTCATCTAGCCCATCGCCGTTGAGGTCCCCTACCCCATCCAAGGCAAAGCCCGCCAGATCCCCTTCCCCTACGCCCACCAGGGCAAATCCTTCACTAGCTGACAATTCAGCCAAAGGCAGCAGCTCGGGCCAGGTACTCCGCCCAAACACCAGGTAGGCTTCGCCTGCATACTCCACACCCAGCGGCGAAGCGAAAGGAGCCCCAATCAGTAAATCATTCAGCCCATCGCCGTTGACGTCCCCAGGCATCCCCAGGGCACGCCCGGAGAAGCTAGAAGGACTGATACCAGGTATCTGCACGCCGTGGGGTAAATCCAGGCTATCCAGCGGCAGGCGCTGCGGCAGGCTGTCTGTGCCAAACATCAGGTAGCTCTGCCCGGCGTACAGCGCATAGCCTACGTTGGTGCCCGAGGCGCCAACGAGCAGATCGTCGAAACCGTCGCCGTTGATATCGCCCGGCCCCACCACGCTGATCCCCACGCCGTCGTAGCGATCAAAGCCTGTCAGGGTGAGAGCAGCCGCATCGGTGAGCAGCAAACTGCTAGGAAAAGAGTCCCGGCCCAAGATCAGATAGGCTTCGCCCGCCAGCGCTTCGCCCGCCTGATTGACCGCGTAGGCCCCTACGATCAGGTCGTCCAGCCCGTCGCCATTGACATCGCCCGCCCCGCTGAGCCCAAAGCCTGCCCGATCACCATCGTTTTGCCCTTGCAATGCACAGCCCAGGCCGGCGGTGAGCGGATCCAGCGCCAGCGTGGCCGGGAAGCTGTCCCGGCCCAAGATGAGGTAGGCTTGCCCGGGGCGATCTTCGCCGCTGGGAAATAGCGCAGCCGCGCCCAGGAGAACATCATCCAAGCCATCCCCATTGACATCGCCTGCGCGACTCAGGTTTCGCCCTAGTTGATCGCCTGCCATCCCCCCATCGAAGATCACGCCTTGGCTGGCGTCGAGGGTGGCCAGATCGAGGGTGTCTCCCCACCCGAGGCCACCAAAAAGCAAGTAAGAGCGACCCGCCAGGGAGTCTCCACCCGGATCGGCGTAGGGGGCTCCGATCAGCAGGTCGTCGAAGCCATCCCCGTTGACGTCGCCCGCTTCAGACACGGCCCGTCCACAGCGGTCGAGGGCGGTAGCGCCCAAAATCACCGTGCCCTCGCTGGCAGCTAGCTGCCCAAGATCGACCTCGGCAGGCCAGGCGCTGCTACGACCATAGAGCAAGTAGCATATCCCTGCAAAGGGCTTGCCTGGCGGAGTGGCCCCATCTGCGGCCACCAGCAGGTCGGGCCAGCTATCGCCATTGAGGTCGCCCGCCCCACTCACCGCAAACCCAGCGCCTGCCTGGGCCATGGGTCCGCGCAGGATGAAGCCGCTGCTCCCATCGAGCTGACTGAGGGGATAGCGCACCAGGCTTTGGCCCTGGGCGGGCAGACAAAGGCTGAGCAGGCTGGCGCTAAAGGCGGCATTCAGCCCCCAACGGCGCCGCAAACGGCGCAGGCGCGACTGGGGGAAGTATATGAGCAATCGGTGATTCATCGTACCCTGAGTCAGGTCAAGCGATCCTTTGGTGTTCCAATTGATAGAAGGCCACTGAGCATTGGAATAGGAACGAGCTTTCCCCTCTCAATGTGGAAGAGCTATAGGGGCCATAAGGGGAATAGGGGGTTGGGCGTAGAATGCCTCACCAGCGCCTTAGACCTCGAACTTTCCTCACCAGCCCCATCGCTTAGTAACGCGAGAAAAATAACCTCCCCCTTTCGAAAGGCGAATGTCTTGGTAAGCAACGGTTTATACTGTTCATTGATCCATGTTAATTGTTCACTGTTACTAAGGAAGGTTTTTCTGACGCAGCCATGGTGCGAAGGATCAAGCGTAGCGGCATTACTTATTTTTGGATCGTTGCTTACTCCTCCGTGCGGCAGATCACGTCGCATTCGCGAGAGACGAGGGCATCGAGCTCCAAGAGGGAGGCAAGAGCCACCTGCGAATAGTTTTGAGAGGCATTGCGAAAGCCCCGATGCTCGGTGTGCCAGAGGGCGGTGATCAGGGCCATGCCCCCTGCCTGCGGGTTGACCTTGCGTACCGCGCCAGCCACGTTGCCCGCCCCGGCGTGATAGCAGTGCAGCACCATCAGCCGAAACCAGAGGTCCTGCTCGTCATGATCGAGGCCGTGGCGCTTGGCGATGCGCCGAGCTTCAGGGATGCACACCCGACGAAGAAAACGCGCCGCTGCCGCTGCGGATTTGGCAAAGTTTTCCCGCTCATCTACCCGAATATCGACGAGCAGTCCCTCTTCACGCGCCACAGCACTCATCAATTGAAAGGAGCCGTAGGCCCCCGTGGGAGAGCGACGGATCTGTCCGGGACTTTCGATGAGGAGAATGGCCTGCGCGTACCAGGGATCGGTACCTACCTCTTCGAAAATCTCGATCGCCTTGCCGATACTGGGCATCACTGCCCGGATCTGATAGTAGTCGGCTTTGCCGTAGGTAACATAAATACGGGTGTGGGAGGGCAAATGATACTGAGCAAGCTTTTGGCGCTTGAAAGCACGCTTGCCTTCAGTATCGAGGGTGTCGTACCGCTCAGTCGGAAAGATCTCCAAAATGCTGCGGTTGGCCGCAATGTTGAGCACGGCCGAATCCGGCGTCAGATTCATCACCCGTCGCCAAAAGCGTGGCTGGGCCAAGGTATCCCAGCGTTCGTAGTACATCTCAGGGTCAGAGACTACTTGCTGAAGCATCGAATCTTTGCGCATGACCACTTCTACTACCTTGCTGGTAGATAGCTCCTGAGCGGAGACGCGAGTCAGGGCCAAAAGCATGAACAGACCGCCGAGTAGGAATAAAGACGTAATGGTTGAGCGCATAACTGCAATATTATCCTTCAAAGTGGTTGAATGGCAGAGTGGTTGATTTGTTCAATGGCCTTGTTATCAATAAGTGATCGTGTCTTACAGCTCTACAATCAGACTACTGGACATCATCAATCCATTCAGACAGAATCTCAAGATTCACAGGATC
>CAYVAP010000297.1:0-6288 GCA_964449365.1 uncultured Bacteroidia bacterium | reverse complement strand
CTTTGCGGCGACGATTGGGCTCGAAGATCTCTTCGACGTCGGGCTGATTGATGGTAGAGAGTTCTTCGCGCGAAAGAGACTCGACCTCCTCGGAGCGCATGATGCGCAGCCCCAGGTTCATCTTGGCTTCGTTGATGAGTGAGAGCGCATAGCGGGCATTGCCAAAGGAGCGGTCGCGGTTGCGATAGGCTTCGGTCAGTTGCTTGCTGAGGTATTCCTGCGCTTCAGGATCAAGCTTGACGGAGATATTTTCGGCTCCATTAAGGGCGATCTCCATCAGCTCGTCGGGGGTATAGTCGGGAAACTCAAAGCGCATGGTGAGCCGCGATTTCAGTCCTGGATTGGAGCGCAGAAAGGTCTGCATCTCTTGAGGGTAGCCCGCCACCACCAGCGCAAAATCGACCTTCTCGGCCGATAGCTCTTTGACCAGGATCTCGATCGCCTCGCGCCCGTAGTCTTTTTTGTCCTCTTCGGAGCGAATCAGGGCATAGGCCTCATCGATAAACAAAATGCCTTCCCGCGCCTTGTCGATGGCGGCTTTCATTTTGGGGGCCGTCTGGCCGATGTATTCGCCGATGATGTCAGAGCGATCGACTTCGTGTACATGGCCTCGCCCTAGCAGGCCCAGCTTTTTGTAGATGCGGCCCAGCATGCGGGCCACCGTGGTCTTGCCGGTGCCTGGATTACCCGTAAAGACGACGTGTAGGTTGGAGGGGGTGTCATCTTCGAAGCCCTTTTCTTGGCGCAGGTTCAAAAACTTGAGGTACTGGGCGTATTCGCGCATGCGCGCTTTGACTACCTCCAGGCCCGTCATTTTTTCCAGCTCGTTGAGCACCTCATCGAGGGTCTGTGCATCCACCTCTGTGGGGCCGGGCAGGCCCACCAGGGTATGCCCTGACTCATCGGGCAGTAGCAGTTGCGCCTCGCCTGATACCGAATGAGGGCCCACTCGAAAGGGGACTACCCCGATGAGAGTGTCCATAAACACGATCTCGACCGTGTAGTTGTCGGCAAACCAAGTGCCTTTGTGGTCGGAGCCCCAGCCCGAGGTGATACGGATTTCTTCGTGTTCGGCGCTGACGTTGATCAGCTCTTCGGTGCGGCCCTTGAGCTGGCGTGCGTCGTTGTAAAAGTTGAAGATCAGCTCGGCTTTCCAGTGCTTCTTGAAGCGGTTGCGAGCCTTTAGCTCTACCCAGATAAAGCGGGTTTCTTGGTCGTGAAACTCGGTGTAATAGATGGGGCTGCCGATGCTACCATCGGTATTGCTGCCTTCATAAAGGCGGGCCGAGGCAACTTCCAGGTAAGGATTGTCGCGAGGCAATACCCAGCCGGCGTCGTAGACGAAAAAGGGCCGCGATCCTACCCGTACCCCGTCGATGTAGGCTTCCCAATAAAATTCTCCCTCTTTCCAAAAAGAGCCCGGTTTTTCCATGCCCCAACCTTCGCGCACATAGACGATGTTGAGGTCGCGGGTTACCGACTTGACCACCTCTATGTCGCAAATCTCCTCGTGCTGACCAGAGGGATCTTGCGCGCGGGCAAAGGCCTTGAGGTTGATGTGGGCTTCCCAGTTTTCTTCGTCAAAAAGCTTGTTGTAAAAGGAGAACTCCGCGTAGATGAAGGAAATCTCTGCTCGGTCAAACACTTGCCGATATTTCTTCTTGCTCTCGGCCAGCCATTCGGTCGAGGCGTAGGTTTTCAACCCTTTGAATTTATAGCGAGTAAACTCCGGCGGCTTTTGCAACGGCATAGTGAGAAGTCTGGTGGTTCTGAAGTAGGCAGCGCAGGAAGATACAAATGACTGATGGCTCTGGCTTTCGAAAATGCGATTTTTCTCCGATAGGTTCAATAACTTCTCATCCAACGACTCGGCCAAACGTTTTTACTGAAAAAATATTTTGCTGGTTTCTGGTTTTTTTGTTCGCAATCTGTATATTGCTGCCAACCTACCCTTTTGCTCTATTGATCAGTTGTCCACGAGGCGGTATGGGTTAGCAGTTATCGCTCCCAACCCACTCAGCCTTGCAGGTACATTGGCACGATCCCGATGGGGATCTGATGAGATGATGGTACGCCCTAGTTGGTTTGTCGTCGATGGTGGCACGTAGAGCAGACGCGAAGCAAACGGTCAAATCAGCTAAGGCTCGAAAAGTGTTAAATTCAGTAGACACTTTTTGGTTTAGATGGTATGCGGGTTAGAAATTTTGCCTATTAAATCATATTGGAACGACTTTTGTATCCTGAGAGGGGAACACGGCGCACATTGGGGGGAAAACATGTGCTAAGTGTTTTAGAGGCTGTTTGGGTTTTGGTGTTTCGAGGCCAAACGTAGGATTTTCACGAATAAATGAGATTGAGGGCCCCATTTATGAATCTGAGCACGAAAAGCTGGGGTAAACGTCCTCGCTTTGAGTCGAGAGGAATATCGAGACATTCCGAGGAAAATTGGCGCACTTAGACTCATACCTGGGTCCCTTTATCCCAGGTAATTCGTGGTAGGACAAGTTTGGGCCGTAAAGGAGAAATCTAGACAGCCTCTTAGGGAAAACAACACATAACTCGTCATTTGGCGCGATATGAGTTGGGGAAATCCATCGTAATCATCCTCCCTGAGGGGGCTGCCACCAAGTGGGTACCAAGGTACTCTCACGAGCCGCGCGTTCGTGAGCTAGGTAGGGGCACACTGTTATGTTTAACCCAATCCGACGGCAAAGTCGGCTGGAATTTTAATGAACCGACAAATTCGTGCGATATGAAAAAGCATCTCACTCCTAACAATCCTGACTTGCTCCGTTTGTATGACCAACACGCTAGTGATTTGATTCAGAACCAAGAAACTCCTGATCACAGCTACACCTTCAAGGTAAAGTCGCTGTTGCTGCGCCAATTGCGCGACGACGCCCCTGGCATCGAAATCGTGGCGGATCACCTCTCGATGAGTGTGCGTAGCCTGCAGATGAAGCTGAAAGAAGAGGGTACTAGCTACCAAAAAATCCTCAATTCGCTGCGTAAAAACCTTGCTATCGCCTACCTGCGCGAGACCTCCGTCTCTAAAGGAGAAATCGCTCACATGCTTGGCTTTTCTGAAATCAGCGTATTTTCGCGGACCTTCAAAAAGTGGACTGGCAAGAGCCCCTCTGAGTACCAGGCCACTCAACTGTAAGGGTGAGGCGACTCGCTCGCCAAGCAGGTCCCCAGTTGCTCCCCTCTGCGCGACTGGGGACTTTTTACTTCGGCCAGCTCAACATTCAGACAGAAAATTAGGGCCAGCAGTTGGAACTCTGCGCCCTAGGCTGCATATTTGCCATCTATTCGGAACGTTAGCTCAGTTGGTTTAGAGCGCTGCTTTGACAGAGCAGAGGTCACTGGTTCGAATCCAGTACGTTCTACTGATTAGCGCCGACTCGCCACTGAGTTTGGCGCTTTTTATTGGGCAAACGGCCGCTCATCTTCTGGGGATTCTCCTGATCTTTTGTAGGTTTAAGGCAAATGCTGGCGAAAATCCGATTTTTTTCCTGGTGGCAAGCTTGGCTCCTACCCTTGGGTGGCAGCCTCTGGCTGCTATGGGGCGGATGTAGCCCTGACTCCAGCGATCTGGTCGAGGTGCAGCATGAGCAGGTATTCGCCATGCGACTTCCCCTCTGGCTGGAGCCTAGCTCAGCGCTTAACTCCGAGGCTCAATTTCAGTACGAAAACCGACGCCGAAACCTATTTTTGCTCATTCGCTATGATTCGCTCGATGCCCTGCAAGATCGCTATCCGCATTACACCCTCGAAGATTATTATGATTTTCACCTGGAACGATTGGTAGAGCCCCTTCAGGATGTGACTGCACCCGCTCCCGATAGCCTAACCCTAGGGATTTATCCGGCCTTCGATGGCATCCTACGAGGCACTTTCAAAAAGGACGATCTCACCTTTCGCTTGCGGGTGATCCAAGGAGAGGTTTTGTTGTACCAGATTTTGATCTGGATGCCTGTGGGCAAACAGCAGGATCACGCTGCACTAGTGGAAGAGATGCTGCGATCGTTTCGACCTTTAGGTAGGTAGAAAACCCCCGGATCGCTCGGTCTTTTCCATCGAGTCCATCGAGCGGCCCGGGGTAGGGGAGGGACGTTTAGTCAGATATCGCCAAAAGATTTACCGCTTTGGCGGCGGCTCTCTTCTTCTTGCTTGATCTCGTCGTTGAGTTCCTGAGTGAGGTCATCCTCATCGTCGAGATCATCGGTGAGCAAGCCCATGTCTTGTTTCATTTCCTTTAGAAGCTGCTCGGCAGAAAATTTGTCGGCTTCGGCCTGCTTGCGCTCTTTTTCCAGCTCATCGACAGAAGAAGCTGCGCTCTCCATGGCCAAGTCGATCTTGGCCTCGGTCAAGGACGACTCCTGGTCGAGCTTGTGAATCCACTCGTCGGTGTCATCATTGAGCGCACCGGTAATGCCCTCGATGGCCTGGTTGATGTTGCGCGAGTGGCGCAGGCGTTTGGCTTGCTCCAAAATTTCCTTGCGCTTTTGCAGCTCGCGCTTGTACTCTTCCTTGATTTGCTCTTTACGCTTCTTGCGTTCTTCTTCGCCAGCCATAGTCAGTTATTCTTTTTCTTTGTGAGGCCCTTCCAAATCGACGTCGCTACTAGATGGTTCTTCGAAATCCATGCCCATCTCGGTCTTAAATTGCTTGACCAGTTCAGCCGCGCGGAGGTTTTCAGCCTCTTCTTCGATCTTGAAGTTATCAGTATCGACCGAGTCCATGGCCATTTCCATGCGGGCTTCGTTTTTGGCCGTCTCCTCGTTGATACGATTAAGCATCTCATCGTGAGTGCCATCGATACCGCCTACCTCGAATTGCTCCATGGTATCGGCGATCTTGGACTGCCACTTGGCACGCTCATGGGCACGCAGGGCATTGCGCGCTTCCTGGATTTTCTGCTCGCGCTGCTTCATGAAGACCTTTTTGACCTCCAGCGCCTTTTCATAGGCACCTTTGGCCGACTCGTACTGATTTTTGGTCTGCATCATGTGCTGCTTGGTTTGCTCCAGGCGCAGCGCATAGTTTTGGGCGATGTCGTCGCGTCCGGCTTGAATGGCGGCTTTCATCTTGGAGACCAAGCCTTTGTACTCTTGCTTGTACTTCTCCATCTCCTTTTCTAGGAGGGTGACGTTGGCCTTCACCGTGGCGATGTTCTCATTCATTTTGGGGATCTGATCGTTCAGCTCCCGGATGTTTTGTTCGCGGATGAGCTTAGGATCCTCGATGGAGCTGAGCAGCCCTCCAAAGAGAGACCGGATGGCACGGATAAATCGCTTCCACATAAAGATTAGAGATTTTCGACGGGTAAAAACAGGGGTTGAATCACAGCGAGTGTTCGTAGCAGAGAGCAGTCTTTGCCCAGACGACAAGGACAGAAGAGATAAAGTGAGTCAAACAACTGACTCATTCTCAGCGCACTGCCTGGACCCATTAGCCCAACTTTACACAGTACGCAGAAACCCAACCTGCGTTGGCCCATCAAAGCTACCCATAGGTCGCTGCGATTACCAGACAAGTCAGGTCCTAAGACGAAGGCGAGGCAATGATATTGCCGCATCAAACGTCGTAGGCCACCTCAGAGCCATTGGCACTCGGTACAGGCTTGCCGTACTTGCCATACTGACTGATAAACTGCTCCAATTTAAGAACTTCCTCTTTATTTCCCACAAAGAATGGCGTTCTTTGATGAAGGTTGTTGGGTTCGATGTCGAGAATGCGGCCGTGCCCGTCAGAGGCGGCCCCTCCGGCTTGCTCCGCGATAAAGGCCATCACGTTGGCTTCGAAGGTGAGGCGCAGCTTGCCTTTGGGCGCATCGGTGGTGCCAGGGTACATGAAAATTCCGCCCTTGAGCAGGTTGCGGTGAAAATCAGCCACCAACGAGCCGATGTAGCGCAATTTGTAGGGTTTTTCGCTGTCGCGCTTGATGTGGCGCAGATACTGCTTGGTGCCTTCAAAGAAATTGCGGTACAGCCCCTCATTGACCGAGTAAAGGTTGCACTTTTGAGGAAAACGCATGTTGGGGTGCGACAGGAGAAACTCTCCGATCGAAGGATCGAGGGTAAAGCCATTGACCCCATGGCCGGTGGTGTAAACCAGCATGGTCGAGGAGCCATAGAGCACATAGCCTGCGGCTACCTGCTCGGCCCCTTTTTGCAGCAGATCTGCGCGGGTGAGAGGGCCATCGTGGTGCTTGCGGCGATAAACCGAAAAAATGGTGCCAATCGAGACGTTAACGTCGACGTTGGAACTCCCGTCGAGGGGATC
>CAYVAP010000296.1:0-6288 GCA_964449365.1 uncultured Bacteroidia bacterium | reverse complement strand
ACTTAGTAACGCTCAAAAAATAAGTTCCGCTTTTGACTCGATCTCTCGCCCGCATACTGCGTCAGAAAAAGCCTCATTTGGCCCGCCAAACTCGGTTTTTCTTCCTTGTCTACGAACGAGATCTCTTCGCAAAATCGGGAAGTAATTTTTCTCGCGTTACTTAATTTGGAATTAATAATTCGTGATTCGAAAGGCTCTTTCCCCTATTCCTCTATTTCCCCTATTCCCTCCATCCCCATGCCCCCTTTACCCATAGACGTAACCTGCGCCCTGATCGTTTACGAGGGGCGGATTTTGGCGGCGCAGCGCCGCCCGGAAAGCACCAATGGTGGCTCGTGGGAGTTCCCCGGCGGGAAAGTAGAGCCCGGTGAGCGCCGAGAAGAGGGCTTGATCCGCGAGATCAAAGAGGAGTTGGCGATGCAAATCCAGATCGAAGTGGCGCTGCCCGCCTTCACCCATCATTACCCCGAAAAGTCCCTCACCATTCGCTTATGGCCTTTTTGCTGCCGCTGGATGAGCGGAGAGCCGCAGTTGCTGGCCCATCAGCGCATTCGCTGGCTGCGCCCCGATGAGCTGCTGATGGTCGACTGGTCGGCGGCAGACCGCAAAATCATTGATCAAATGGGATATTCGATCTTCGAAGTCAAAGGCGAATAATACCAGAGGTCGAAGGCTGGCTTCCCCTTGATCCCAAAAAACCACAGCCGATACCAAAGGCATCAGCTGGGCATTCCCTAACTACTACGAATTTTCAATCCCTACCTGGTAAAATGTGATCAGTCGCGAATGGTCAGACAGGTCAGGTATACTGCCTGCAAGGTTTCGCATATCTCTATGTCGCCCACGCCCGTGTCAAATAGTTGGGTGGGAACCGCCGAGAAATTCACCTCGATCGGGGCGTCGATCTGGTTGAATGAGAGCGAAAACTTGTTGGCTACGGGCAAAAAGAGCTTGCCATCGGAGGTCTTGATGACGGGGCCGCACTTGATGCGATCATCGACGTAGTAAATGCCTTCCAACTCGCAAGGGATATCCTTGACCGGAGAAGTGGGACTGTACGCATTGGGCGCGAATAGATGAAGGCCCTGCTTGGCGGGAGGGGTCGGGGTCTGCAAAACCTCCTTCGCGGGTTCGAGCATGAGACGATCAGCCTCGGTGGTACAGGCAGTAGACAGTGCGCTTAGCAGGAGAATGGCGATGAGATGGACAATCGTTCGCATATGATTCAGTTCTGAAAGTGTAAATGATCAGCCCTTGGGCCCTCAGTGCTTGATTAGCTCTGATACAAAGGTGCAGGTTGAATAAATAATTTCAAGCTGAATAGTGTGCTATAAAAAACATTACAACCAATGAACAAAAATCGCCTTTCCTCGGCTGACTTACGTCCTCGTCAATCCCTGTGCAGAGCCCTTTGTAGGCCATCAGGGACCTCTCGGGCGGCGATAGCTGCTCGGTAGCGACCAAATCTAACTTGGTCTCATCAGGGAAGAGGTCACCAGGCACGAGAGACATTACCTGCTGCAGGAGGGCTGGCATTCGACCAATGGACCATTCAATTGGGCAACATTTTTGGCACCAGATCACTTAAGATGGTACCTTCGGGCCGTATCATGCCTTAACCTTTAACTGAACCAACGCCTTACTATGAGAGTGAAAGCCTGTATCATACTGGCCGCCATCATGGGGGGGAGCATCGCGCTGCATGCCCAAAATCCCAGTCAAGAGCGCTACAATCCCCACCGTACCAACCAAAACAAGTTTCAGCAACTCGGCGAGCTGCTGCCTACCCCCAACGTCTATCGCAACGCAGCCGGCGCACCCGGGCATCAGTATTATCAAAACCGGGCCGACTACGAGATGGACCTACGGCTCGACGATGAGCAGCAGCAGCTTTACGGCGAAGAAACCATTACTTACTACAATGAGTCGCCCGACCCGCTGACTTACCTGTGGCTGCAACTGGACCAAAACGTACGCGCACCCAACTCCATGCGCGCGCGCACCCGCACCGGCAGCCTCACCGACCGCGACGAGCCAATGACCTTTGACAACCTGCGCGAGATGCACCACGAGTTTCCCGGTGGCTTTCATATCGACTGGGTCAAGGACGACGACGGCGCCCCCCTGCCCTACGTGATCAACGAGACCATGATGCGAGTCGATCTGCCCGAGCCGTTGGAACCTGGCGACAAGGTTTCTTTCTCGGTGAAGTGGTGGTACAACATCAACAACCGCCTCATCGACGGCGGGGGGCGCTCCGGCATGGAGTACTTCGAAGAAAACGACAACTACCTCTACACCATCGCGCAGTTTTTTCCGCGCATGTGCATGTACAACGACGTCTATGGCTGGCAAAACAAGCAGTTTTTGGGGCGCGGGGAGTTTACCCTACCCTTTGGCGACTACGAGGTACGCATCACCACGCCCAGCGACCACGTGGTAGGCGCCACTGGCGTGCTGCAAAACGACAAGGACGTCCTCACCAAGCTGCAACGCGAGCGCATGGAGGCGGCCAAAACGGCAGATCAGCCCGTGATGATCGTAACCCCCGAAGAGGCCCTAGACAACGAGCAGAACCAGGCCACCGACACCAAGACCTGGGAGTTCCAGGCCGAAAACGTGCGTGACTTTGCCTTTTGTAGCTCGCGCAAATTCATCTGGGATGCCATGGGGGTGCCCATGGGCGACCGCACCGTGCTGGCCATGAGCTACTACCCCAAAGAAGGCAATCCCCTCTGGGAGCAATACTCCACCCGCGTGGTGGCCCACACACTGGAGTGGTATTCGCATTACACCTTTGACTATCCCTACCCAGTGGCTATCTCGGTGCACACTGATCGCATCGGTATGGAGTACCCCATGATCTGCTTCAACGGCGGTCGCCCCGAGCCAGACGGCACCTACTCTGAGCGCACCAAGCACGGCATGATCTCGGTCATCATCCACGAGGTGGGCCACAACTACTTCCCCATGATCGTCAACAGCGACGAGCGGCAGTGGACTTGGATGGACGAGGGGCTGAACTCCTTTTTGCAATACCTGACCGAGCAACAGTGGGACCGCGACTACCCCAGCCGTCGCGGGCCGGCCTACAAGATCACCGACTACATGAAGGGCGACCCCACTGGCATCATGCCCATCATGACCAATTCGGAATCGATCTTCCAGTTTGGCAACAATGCCTACGGCAAGCCCGCTACCGCGCTCAACATTCTGCGCGAGACCGTGATGGGCCGCGAGCTGTTTGACTATGCCTTCAAGCAGTACAGCCAGCGTTGGATGTTCAAGCATCCCACCCCAGCAGACCTCTTCCGCACCATGGAAGACGCCTCGGGCGTGGACCTCGACTGGTTTTGGCGCGGCTGGTTTTACACCACCGACCACGTCGATATCGCTATCCAGGAGGTCAAGTGGCTGCAACTCGACACCAAAGATCCTGAGGTGGAAAAGCCCCTAGCCCAGAAGCAGCGCGAGCAGCAGCCTTACATCTCCGACCTGCGCAACGAAGAAGCCATCCCCAAAACCGTGGTCGAGGCCGACGAGTCGATGCGAGACTTCTACAATCAGTTTGACGACGCCAAGGTCAACACCGTCGATGAGCTGAATTATCAGTACTACCTGCAGCAGCTAGATGAAGAGGAGCGCGAGCTGCTGACGAGTGGAAAAAATTATTACGAGGTAACTTTCGCTAACGAGGGGGGGCTGGTGATGCCGCTCGTCTTGAAATTCGAATATGCCGACGGCAGCGAGGAGATCCAGCGCATCCCTGCCGAAATCTGGCGCTACAACAGTCAGCAGGTGACCAAGGTCTTCATCACCGAAAAAGAAGTAACGGGTATCACCCTAGACCCCTACCGTGAGCTGGCCGACACCGATACCTACGACAACCACTGGCCACGCCGTCCGCAGCCCACGCGCTTCGACGTGTTCAAAGAGCAACAGCAGCGCATCAACCCCATGCAGATCGAGCGCCGTATCCAGGAGATGCGCGAGAGTGGGCAGTTGCCAGAGGAGCGATGATTCGATATTCGGAATTCGGTATCGGGAACGCTGGTGAGGCCTGGGCTTTGCCAGCGTTTTTTCGTGAGACTGAGATTTGGCGCTACTACCAGACTTTGCTGGGCGAAGCCGCGGCCTTCCAGGCATGATCATGGGCCGCTCGGGCCCCTTTGCTTCTGAGCTTACCGCCCCACCCACGGGGAATGCAAAGCGGCGCTCAAGCCCTGCGCCTGATGGGCCAGCTCTGCACTGATCCGCCGATCTACCTGCGCCAACGCCGTCCGAGCGTTGGCGTAATCTTTCTCGGCCACGAAGGTCAGCGTCCGGTACCACTGCACCAGCGCATCGAAGCCGGGGCTTTGGGGCGCAATTTGATCCAGGGCCGTCCGGGCGGCTTCCGACTGATCGGTAACCAGCAGGGCATTGGCTTGGTAGAAGTGAAAGATGGCCGGATGCCACCCTTGCTCGGCTTGGGCCGCCAGCAAGTCAAGCGCCTGGGTATAGTCGCCCGCTGCATAAGCCGCGAGGGCTGAAGCCAACTCGCCGTCCAATTGCATGTCATGAAACAGCGGCTCCTGGAACGGAGCCCCATATTTCGCCATCAACTGCGCGGGCTGATGCTGGTAGAGGTTGCCCCCCACCCAGCCGAGGAAAACCAGCACACAGCCCACCGCCATGGCCCGCCCACCCGGCAGCCAGGGCGCGATCCGTTGCCAAAGGCTCTGTACCCGATATTGCTGAGCCAGGTCGGCTCGGGTGCCTGCGTCGAGCAGGTCCTCTTGCCAGAGCAGGCGCAGCTTGCGTTGCAGGTCAGTATTGTCGGGTTGCAGATGGGCTTGCTGCACCAGATGCTGGGCCGCGCGGCGCTCGCGCTGGGCCTCACTTTCGCCCGGCTGCGGCTCAGCCAGGTAGTCGGCCACGGTCTGACGGGCCAGATGCTCCAGTTCTGGGTCCAGTTGGTCGAGCAGCTCGCGGCGCAACTGCGGGGGCATCACGCCCGCTTGCAGCCAAGGCAGGCGGGCCAGTTGTTGCAGGTGGCCAAAGGTGAGCAGATCGACCGGGTGTGCCTCCGCCACAAATTGGCCGCTCTCGGCGAAGCGGCGCTGTCGGGCGCGCTCATCCAGGGCTTGGCCCAGGCGCAGGGTCAGCTCCCACTCTGGCTGCGGATGCACCGCCGTGGCGGCCAGCCATTGTAGCATGCGGTCGCCCAGGTAAGCGCGCAGGTCGTGTACGTCGGCCAGGTCGTAGCTGGCCAAGGGCTCGCTGTCAGCTTCGGCCAAAAGCTGTCGCTCCAAAAAGGCCGCCGTATCGGCCTCGCCCCGCGTAAAAGCCTCCACCAGATTGAGCTGGGCCGAAAGGTCGGTGGGCAGCACCAGGAAATGTTCGGCCAGGGCTTCCTCCTGCTCATCCCAGGTCGCCACCGGACGTGGGGTGAGCAGCGCCTTTTCGGCCCAATCGTCTAGGTCGGCTAGCACCTCTGCGGTGGCCCACTGCATGCCATCGCTGAAGACGATCAGCCGCGCCCGCGCATAGCGGCGGTATAGTTGGTCGAGAGAGAAAGGCTCCCCATCCGACTGACGGCGGCAGGTGGCCGGGCTATCGGTGAAGGTGCAGACTGTGATCAGTACGTCTTCCTGGCGCAGCAACTCCATCAGATGCAAGAAAAGCCTCGCCTGTTGATCTTGGGCATGAGCTTGCTCCACCAGCACCAGGTACTCGCTGGGATAGCTCCGGGTCTGGTAGGCCAGGGTAGGCAGTCCCCCGCGGCGAATGGTCTGCCGCAGTGTCTGCGGCAGGTCCAGGGTCAGGTGATCGGAGGCGCGGCGCTGGTTGAGGCGCTGGGCCAGGTCATAGAAGGCTGGTTCAGGGCGCATGCGGCGCTCCTGCTGTGGATCGGTCAGGCGGTAGTGCCCCTGCTCAGCCTGGGCAAAATCCACTCGAAAGGCCAGGCGGTAGCGGCGCTGCCGGAAATAGGTGAGGTAGCTCTCTAACCCCACAATGAGGCCCAGGGCGAGCAAAAAGATGGTCCATTTGATAGCAGAGCGGCGGGCTTGCTGCTGCTCGAAGTCGAGCTGGTAGAGGTCTTGGGTGCTGAGGGCTTTTTGGGGGAGGTAAACCAGTCGAGAAAGACGGTTGCGCCCTTCACCGTAAGACGGGAAATTTACCTCCATTTCATATAAGCCTGCTACCTTGGGCCGATAAGACGCCTCAAGAGACAAATCACCGCTTGATCCTATTCTCCATCGGGTTTGATCAGCCACACTAAGATGGAGGTTGGGTAAGATGGGC
>CAYVAP010000295.1:5733-6291 GCA_964449365.1 uncultured Bacteroidia bacterium | reverse complement strand
GCGCAGAGCCAATCAGGGCTATTGGCCTGGGATTAACAGCATACCTCAGTTTGGGTAAAGTATGAGCATAACCCAAAATATTTTCCTGAAGCTCTAGGAGGCACATTTTCCGGGTCAAAACTAATGACTAGTGCTTCGCATTCGAAATTCGTGATCAGTTATTCGTAATCGAAACTGCCGCTGGCCAAGATCTTATACGGATTTCGAATGGTCAATTACTTGGTTCCGAAGGCACTAGCGGCGAATCAACTGAAATGAGGTACGATGATTTTGCGGAGTTTGCCTTTTATACGATTGAGTTTGACGCTCACGTGGTTGCTGGTAATCCCCACGATCTCGGCGATTTCGTCGTAGCTATGATCTTCGAGGTGCAGCATCACGATTGCTTTTTCGATTTCTGAGAGTTGATTGATGGCTTGATAGAGCAATTGGCGCTTTTCGTCCTGCTCATAGTCAGGATCGTAGCTCGGGAGTGCCGTGCTGCTGTCGGGCAGCGTCTCCATTTGGGGGCGGCGTTTTCGCTTACGAAAGCCCGTGATCGCCGTATTGAGGGCGATA
>CAYVAP010000295.1:0-5723 GCA_964449365.1 uncultured Bacteroidia bacterium | reverse complement strand
ACCTTGGCCTGTCCGCGAAAGCTGTCATAGGCCCGCCAAAGCTGCAACAGCACATCCTGAAAGAGGTCGCGCCGCTCCTCCTCCTGGTCGCAGTACATGCTACAAACCTTGTGGATCAGCCCCTGATGGGTGCTGATCAGTGCAATGAATGTTTCTTCTCGATGCGTCACCACTGCAAGGTATCTAACGGGTGCCCGATGATTATTTGCTCAGTTTGTCGTAGAGGTCCAAGAAAAATTACACCCTTTCGCACCGTCATACTCACTTTTTTTGATAATTTTGCTTGACCAATCTAACGCAAAACAACGAAAGACCACATGTCATCAGTAACCCTCGGTGGAACCCGCCACTCTATCAAAGACGATATCCCTGCGGTAGATATGCCTGCCAGCGATTTTACCTTTGTCAAAGCCGACCTGAGCGAAGGCAATCTTTATGACGACTATGAGGGCAAGGTAAAGGTGCTCATCGCGGTCCCGAGCCTCGATACTAGTGTCTGTCAGACTGAAACCCGCCGCTTCAACGAAGCCCTGACCGCCCGCAAGGATAAGGATGTAATCGGCATGATTATCTCCAAAGATCTGCCCTTTGCCATGAATCGCTTCTGTGAAGCCGAAGGCCTCGAAAATGTCATCGTCGCTTCTGACTACCGCTACAACGACTTCATCAACGAGTACAACACCGAGATCCTCACGGGGCCCTTCAAAGGGCTCTCCGCGCGGGCAGTGTTTATCGTAGACCAAAAAAACACCGTTAGGTACGCAGAGCTAGTACCTGAAATTGGCGAAGAGCCTCAGTACGAAGCAGCCCTCAAGGTGCTCGACGAATTGATCGGATAACGAGAAAGCATCTACTCAGGCCCATCATCCTAGCGGAAAGCTCACCTGAGATGGGCTTTCCGCTTTTTTTTGACCAAACATTTTAGTAGCCGAACAGAATGGGATAGCAATAATTTATTGTTGTGAAGATTTGGAAATACTCTTATATTTCGGAAACTTCTCTTTTAATCCAGAAATTTACCTTGCCATGAGATTATTGCTAACCTTCCTTTCCTGCCTGGTGGTGAGCCTCAGCCTCACCGCCCAAGGCACAGCGCGCGGTCAAGATGCCCAAGGCATACCAGAGCCGGTCAAAGAGCGCTATTTGCAAGACTTTACTGAAGGCCGAAACGCCGAATGGCGCAAGCGCAACAAATACTATGAGGTCGCTTTTCAACTCAATGAATACCGCATGGTAGCTACCTACTCCGGTACGGGGATGTGGGTGCACACCGAAATCGACATCCCCGTGGAAAAAATGCCCCAACGCGCCATGAATCACTACCAGGAAAACTATGGCAGCTATCCGCTGATCGATACCGGCTACCACGATGAAGAGGGAGACCGATATTATCGGATTCGCATTCGTCGGGACGGCGTGGTCCGAATGCTCAAGTACGACGACAATGGTAGCTTCATTTATTGATTTCTGACCAGTCAATCGAGCCGCTTAGCCCTCGCCAAACACTGCGCGAAACAGCCGATCGAGCTTGCTCACGCCCTGTACGCGGATGTCGGTAAACTCTCTGCCCAAGCCAGAAGCTTGGCTTTCAGCCACGAATATCGTCTGAAAGCCGAGCTTTTCGGCTTCGGCGATCCGGGGTTCCAGTCGGGTCACCGGGCGAATTTCTCCTGAGAGGCCCACCTCTGCGGCAAAGGCCGTCCGACGGGGGATCGGTAAGTCATGTAAAGAGGAGATCACGGCGCAGACCAGGGCTAGGTCCACCGCTGGGTCTTCCACCTTGAGCCCGCCGGTGATGTTGATGAAGACATCTTGTACCCCCAATTTGAAGCCGCAACGTTTTTCCAGCACGGCCAGCAGCATATTGAGGCGACGCAGGTCGAAGCCTGTGGCCGAGCGCTGGGCGGTGCCGTAGGCCATGGGGCTGACCAAGGCCTGGGTCTCGATCAGCAGCGGGCGCATCCCTTCCATGGTAGCGGAGATGGCCACCCCTGAGAAATTTTCTTCTCCTGCCGACAAAAAGATCTCCGAGGGGTTGCTCACCTGACGCAGGCCCGTAGCCATCATCTCATAGATGCCGATCTCCATAGTGGAGCCAAAGCGATTTTTGCTGGTACGCACCAAGCGGTAGCTGTGGTGCTGATCGCCTTCGAAGTTGAGCACGGTATCGACCATGTGCTCCAGTACCTTGGGGCCTGCCAGGTTGCCTTCCTTGTTGATGTGGCCCACCAGAAAGACGGGGATGCCGATTTCTTTGACGCTGCGAATGATGCGCGCTGCGCACTCGCGTACCTGCGAGACACTGCCTGGGGCCGATTCCAGCCAATCGGTGTAGAGGGTCTGGATAGAGTCGATCACCACCACTTCGGGCTGGTATTCTTGGATAAAGGCAAGAATCCGATCTAGGTTGGGCTCGGCAGCAATGTACAGCAGATCATTGTCGAAGGGGATGCGCTCGGCTCGCATGCGAATCTGGGTGGCGCTTTCTTCGCCCGAGAAGTAGAGGATGCTGCGTGGTCCCATTTGCAGCGCGAGCTGGAGCAGGAGGGTACTTTTGCCAATGCCAGGCTCGCCGCCGATGAGAATGGCCGCTCCACTGACCAGGCCCCCGCCGAGCACACGGTTCATCTCCGCATCGGGCGTGACGAGGCGAGCTTCCGCCTGAGACTCGATGTCCTTGAGCGATCTGGGCCTTCTGCGCCCGGCCCAGTCGCTCTCGGCGGGCGTAGCCACCGCCGCCTTCCGCTGATCGATGACTTCTTCGACCAAGGTGCCCCACTCGCCGCAAGCGCTGCACTGCGCCGACCACTTGATGTGCTCGCTGCCGCAGCTTTGGCAGACAAATACTTTTTTGCTTTTGGCCATGCCCAAAGATAGGGAGAAGTTTGCGCTTCGGCGTAAAAGACCGGAAATCATGACCGTATCTGGCCTAGGCAGAACAATTGGCAGAAAAGCCCGGTTTGTTGCTGATAACTCGATTTAGCCCGTCGCTTGTTGCACCTTCAACTACCGTCAACATGGATCTGATCACCAACGCCGCATTGGGAGCCGTTTTGGGAGAATTGCTCATGGGAAAGCAGGCTGGCTCCAAAGGGCTGATCTGGGGGCTGATCGTGGGGGTGCTACCCGACCTGGATAGCCTGCTGCGCTGGACCCATGGCGATTTGACCTACCTGCTGTACCGCCAAAGCCTGACCCATTCGCTGCTGTTCGTTTTGTTAAGTAGCCTGCTGTTTGGCAGCTTGCTCCATCGGCTCTACGGTCGCAGTCAAGGCCGCCGTCGCGATTGGTTCAAGTTGTGGTTTTGGGTGCTGCTCACCCACACCCTGCTCGATACCTGCGCTGGCTGGGGCACCCAGTTGTTTTATCCTTTTTGGCAGCATCGCTTTGCGGCAAGCGTGATTTCTGAGATCGATCCGCTCTTTAGTCTGCCATTGATCACCGGGCTGATCGTGGGGTTCAACCATGAGCCACAAAGCCGCATCCGCAGCCTCTGGATGGGCATGGGATTGCTGGTGAGTGCATTCTACCTGCTGGTGACTATCACCAACAAGCAGTATGTACAGGCGGTTTTCGAGCACAACTTCGAGCGACAACAAGCTAGTGAGGTGATTCGCTTCGATACTTACCCCACCCTGGGCAACAACTTGCTCTGGTATGGGATTGCCGAGATGCCCTATGGCTATCAGGTGGGATACTTCTCTGTGTTTGAGGGGGCCGGTACCACGCTTGCCCTCGACCATGTCCCCAAGCGGCACCAACTTTCCGAGGCGTTGATCGGTCTCAATGAGGTGCAGCAACTGCGCGCGGTGAGCGATCGCTACTACGTGGTCGAAGCGCAAGGGGATTCGGTGCTTTGGCACGACCTTCGCTTTAGTGTAGGCAGCATACGACATTCTGCCTGGACACCATTGGCATGGCAGTACTCTTATCAACTGTTTCCATCTGAGGTAGATGGGCAGCCTCTGCTACGGATTGTAGATCCCAAGGGGGCGTTTTCCGCTGAGGCCCTGAGGCTTACGTGGCATCGGATCGGGGGAGAACAACAGTGATAGGCGTCATGGCCAAGCCTGCAAAGGCGAGATCCCATCTGAGTGGGTGCACGGTGAGTGCCAGTAGGGGCAACAAGCCTGTATATTTCTATATACACCCATTTGATCATATGCGCCAAGGGATCTTGGGTCGCCATCGTAACTAGCCCTGGTAGATGGGCTTTCCGGTCAATCATTTTCTGGCATGGTATCGTATGCGCTTGTCGATCGAGGCTAGCTATGGGGCTCCCTGTGCCCTTTCACTGGTTCTCTCGTTCTTGCCGATCGTTACGAAGGGGGAGAGCCTTGATCTCTCTGCCAGTGAGGGCGTTCAGAACTTTCCCTTACTCACTTGCTGCTCAGTTGTAAGTTTTGGCTATTGACGCGTCGAAGCTATGGATCCAGTGCTACCCTTTTTATATTTGAATATTCAATCAAGAAAACATCTGTTTTCCTTGCTCGTGCTTATGAAGTCTTTTTCCTATTCAAATGTCGATCGCTCCTCTCATGAGGCACTGGGCCTGCCCCTACGAAACCAGGCGATGGCCGTCTGTGTGTGTCTGCTGGTGCTGGGGGCCGGGTTGATACCGGGCATGCGCGGGCCAGAAGCGATGGGAGGCATTGCGAGGGATGCGCTGGCCTCGATGAAGCCCAAGCCCGACAAATTTCCGCTGGTCTCTCTTGAAGAGACTTCCACTGCTGCCGCCGAGCCCGAGGCCCTGCCTCGGATACACCTGCTGGTAACTGGCGAGCCCGAAGCAGGCAAGGTGCTGACGTTTTTCCTGCATCCGTTCGAAAAGCGGCTTCACTACTATATTTATTTCGGCGATGGCTCCAAGCAGGTGGCCATGGCCCGCAATCGCCATTTGTACCAAGAGCCGGGCACCTATCGCATTCGCGTATTGGTGATCGATCAGGGCGATACCCTCAACGATCAAGCCTTTTCGCTGTACATCCGCCCTACGGTGGCCGTGATGGCCGACTATCCGCGCATCACTGACCGCCCGGTCAACAACGGGATCTTGCCCCGCGAGCAGGGCACTTTGCCAGCGACAAAAGAGGTTTCTCAGCCGGAAGTGCGCATTTTCGACCATGGCTTTTGGCAGGAAACGCCCGAAGCCAACCGTAGGCCGCAGCCGCTGATGTTTGCCGATGAGATGCCCTCCTTTCCAGGAGGCATGCAGGCATTGCAGCGCTTCTTGAACCGCCACATCAGCTACCCGACCGAAGCGCGTACGAATGTGGTGGAGGGAAAAGTCGTGGTGCAGTTTGTGGTGCAGGCCGACGGGCAATTGGCCGACATACAATTTGTCAAAGAGCTGGGGTATGGCTGCGAAGAGGCCGTTTTGCATGCGCTGGCACTGATGCCACCATGGATTCCTGGGCGTCATGAGGGGCAAACCGTTCCGGTCTACTACGTGCTGCCCGTGTCTTTCATCTTGGCTAATTGAAATTGATTTTTCTGGTTTCACCCGAGCGGTGAGTGAAGCTGCATACACGCAAGTTCCTTATTTCTATGACCCAATCCCCTGTAAGGCATGAAACGAAGCAACAACCCGGTAGAAAAAATCAGCGAGCAGGTCGCCCGCCTAGAGGCGCGTGAGCGCATGAATCGGCGGCGGCGCTGGCTCTTGGTCGGCTTTTCCATCTGCTTGCTCGCGCTAGGTGGTGCCAGCATGGTGCGCCCCGCTC
>CAYVAP010000294.1:0-6295 GCA_964449365.1 uncultured Bacteroidia bacterium | reverse complement strand
CTAGACTTGAAGCAACATCCGAGCTTGGCGGGCCAAGTGGCGAGACGGTGGGATAAAGGGCCCCGCCGACGAGCTTCCAACGCAGAGATTCGGAAAAATATGCAGCGATCCCCCATAATTTAGGCGTTGACAAAGCACTAGCCAAATTTTCATGCGAATTGCGCATGGTTAATTACCTAATTCCGAAGGCACTGGGGCATCGAGATTGCCCAAGCGGTCATCACCTCAAAGAATCACATTTGCTGTCCAATGATGGGGGAGTCCTTCAGAGCTTGACATGTAAAACCACAAACGCTACTTTTCAGCTACTGGAAAGTAGAACCAAGGGAGGAAAACAAGCTGAAAACGAAGTTCTCCACCTTTTTTGTCCAAAGGACCCTTTTTCTCTACCTTCGCCTCAGATTACGGTTCCCCACCAGGGGCCAAGAGGGAATCCGGTGCAAATCCGGAACAGTACCCGCTGCTGTGAGTCTTGGGGAAGGGGTTAAACGTGAAAAGTTGAGGGTTGAAAAGAACCCTGCGTTGTTCACTGTCCTTCCTCCATGGACGCATCATCCAAGCCACTGCCTTACGGGCGGGAAGGCGATGCGCCTGAGACGAGTCAGAAGACCTGCCGCGATCGCGTTTTTCGAACTTTCGGGATCAAAAAGGATCGAACATGACATTCCAACCTTCTTCACGTACCCTGCGGATCGGGGTACTGGCCGCCCTCGTGCTGCTGGCCGCGCTTAGTCGTATGTTGCCCCATCCACCCAATTTTACGCCCATCGCGGGCATGGCCCTTTTTGGGGCTGCCCACTTCTCCCGCCGCTGGATGGCTTTTCTGGTGCCGTTATTGGCCTTCTGGCTCAGCGACCTGTTCATCAATTACAGCTATTTCCAGGAAATCATCTGGCTGCCTAGCTGGAGCCTGTGGACCTACGGCCCTATGGTCCTGATCGTACTGCTGGGCTTTTTGGCACTGAAAAAAGTCTCCCCCGCCCGGGTGATCAGTAGCAGCCTGAGTGCTTCACTGCTCTTCTTCCTGGTCTCCAACTTTGGCGTATGGCTGGGCAGCGCCACCTATCCACCCACTTTCGCCGGGCTGATGAGCTGCTACGTGGCGGGGATTCCCTTCTTCGGCAACACCCTGCTGGGCGACCTCTTCTATTGTGGCGTCCTCTTCGGCGGCTTTGCCCTGGCCCAGCGCCAGGTGCCGACCCTGCAGGCAGCCCGGGCATGAAGGCCGCCCTGCTCTGGTCCGGCGGTAAGGACTCGGCCCTGGCCCTACAGCGGGCTTTGGCCGATCCGGCTATCGAAGTAACCCAGTTGCTTTGTACCATCACCCAGCCGCAGAGGCGGGTGACCATGCACGGTGTACCCGAGGCTCTGATTGCCCGGCAGGCCGAGGCGATTGGTCTGCCCTGGCAGCCCATCTACCTGCCAGCTTCTTCTGACATGCGCGCCTACGAAAGCGCCATGTCGGCGGCCTTCTCAGACTGCCGCGCCGCAGGCGTGAGTCATCTCATCGCGGGCGACATCTTCCTGGCGGACCTGCGGGCCTACCGCGAACGGCAATTCGCCGAGGCGGGCTTGCAGGGGCATTTTCCCCTTTGGGACGAAGACACCACCGCGCTGCTGCAGGAGTTCGTGTCCCTGGGCTTTCGCGGGCTGACCGTCTGCGTCGAGGCGGAGCGGCTGGGCGAAGCCTGGCTGGGCCGTGCGTTGGACGATGCTTTTGCCCAGCAACTACCCCCTGGCATCGACCCCTGCGGCGAAAACGGCGAATTTCACTCCTTCGTCTGGGACGGGCCGATCTTCCGAGAGCCAGTGTCCTTCACCCGTGGCGAGAGCGTGGAGCAGGTTTACGTACAGGGCGAATTGAAAAAGGCATTTTGGTTTCTGACCCTCGGTATATGTGGCTAAAGCATCACTGCGCAGATTTACGCTTTTTGTTCGGAGATAGCTTGGCTATTATCTTTCGGTTACGTATTGTTAAGGTGATCCACATTTGAGTGCTCTGTCATATGCCTTCTATCTACCACGCCTACGATCAGGTCGCCAGCCTCATCGCCCAACTGCAACCCGCCGCCCTGCTGCAACTGCGTGCTTCTAGCGATATGCAGCAGCGCTTCGATTTTCTTGTTCGCAAGCAGGAACTCGAGGGCTTATCTTTGGAGGAAAAAGATGAACTCGACCATTTCATTGTCCTGGAGCGATTGATCAGATTAGCCAAGATTAAGGCAGATGCTTATTCGACCAGATGAGTAAGCGGATATACCTCTCAGAAGCAACCCGGCACCGAGTATCAGCGAAAGCAGGTTATCGATGTGAGTACTGCCGTGTGTACGAACGACATGCTTTTCTTGCGTTTCACATCGACCATATCATCAGTTTGAAGCACGGTGGAATTTCCGATGAAGAAAACCTTGCTTATGCATGTGCCATATGCAACCTAAATAAAGGAACAGATATCGCAACCTATCTAGAAGGGCATCCCGATCCTGTTCGTTTTTACCATCCTCGTAAAGATACGTGGGATGATCATTTCCAAATTGAAGAGACAGGAGAACTAGTTGCAAAGACCTTGGTGGGGCAGGCAACCATCAAAATTTTTCAGCTCAATCATCCTGATACTGTTATTGAGCGAAGAATTATGCTTGAAAAAAATTTATTTTGATTCAACTTTCACGCTTAGCTACCCAACTGCAAGCCCGCATCGACCGCAAGGCCAAACCCCTTGGCGCGCTGGGTCGCCTGGAAGCGCTGGCCTTGCAGATCGGTCTGGTGCAGCAGACCACCGAGCCAAGTTTGGTGGCTCCGCAGCTGCTGGTGTTTGCGGGTGATCACGGCGCGGCGGCGCAGCCGGGGCTGAGCGCCTATCCGCAGGCGATCACGGCCCTGATGGTGCAGAATTTTCTGGCGGGCCAGGCCGCCATCAACGTGTTTACCCGGCAGCATGGCCTGACCCTGCGCGTGATCGACGCGGGGGTAGCAGCGGAGTTGCCGCCGCATCCAGACCTAGTGAACGCCAAGGTGGCCTGCGGTACACAGAGTTACTTCAATGGCCCAGCTATGACGGCTGAGCAGGCTCAAAGGTGCCTGCAAGGCGGCGCGGCCCAGGTGGTGGCCCTGCGCGATACCGGCTGCAACGTGCTGGGCCTGGGCGAAATGGGCATCGGCAACACCGCCTCGGCCAGCCTGATCATGGCCTGCCTGCTGGACCTGCCCCTGGCGGACTGCGTAGGGCGCGGCACCGGCCTGGACGAAGCAGGCGTAGCCCGCAAACGCGACTGGTTGCAGCGGGCCCTCAATCGGCAAGGCCGCAGCCAGGATCCCTTGGTGGTGCTGCAGCGCTACGGCGGCTTCGAGATTGGCATGATGGCCGGGGCCATGCAAGCGGCGGCCCAGGCGGGCATGCTGGTGCTGGTGGATGGCTTCATCGCCACGGCGGCTTACCTCCTGGCCGAGCGGTGGCTGCCCGCCCTGCGCGCACACGCCATTTTTACCCACCAAAGCGATGAAGCCGGTCATCGCCGTATGTTGCAAGCCCTCGACGCACAACCCCTCTTGCAGCTCGACCTACGTTTGGGTGAGGGTACTGGCTGCGCCCTGGCTTATCCCCTGTTGGTGAGCGCCGTGGCGTTTTTGCATGAGATGGGAGAGTTGGGGGAGGGGTAGGCTTAAGCGGGACGTTTCAACCCAGAACGATCCTGCTGGTACACGTTGGGGGGATTTTTGTATCTTTCCTCAACACACTCTCGAAAGATAAGGCATCAGGCAGGCTGGGCACCCTCCCCGTTCATTTTGGCTCCCTCATTGGTCGCATCGAGCGGCCTGATTTTCTTTCACCCAACAGCCCTCAATCAAAGAATCATGGCTCTTATTATCAGCGACGACACCCTGGCCCAAGCTCAGCTATCGGAACAAAGCCTTCTCATCGAACTGGCGTGCTACCTTTATGAGAAAAAACGCCTGAGCATGGGGCGAGCCAGAGGATTAGCGGGTCTGGACCAGGCCGCTTTTCTGAAAGAACTGGGCGCACGCGACATCGAGCAGCATTACACACGGACAGACCTCGACACGGACCTCCAAAACCTGGGGATAGAGCTATGATGATCGTGAGTGATACGAGTTCGATTACCAGTCTCTTTCAAATTCAGCGGCTGGAACTGCTGCATGACTTATTGGGACCGATCACCATCACACCTGCGGTCAAGCGAGAGCTATACGCTATCCATGAACAAGCTCAAGTCATTGATCAACTTGATTGGATACAGACGGTCGGGCCTCAGGATCAGCGAATGGTCTTGACTCTTCTGAAAACCCTTGACTTGGGCGAGGCCGAATCGATTACACTGGCGTTGGAGCAGCAAGCCCATCTATTGGTGATAGATGAATTTCAGGGCAGAAAAGTCGCTCAGGAATACGGAGTAAAGGTTGTTGGTGTCCTGGGGCTATTGATACAAGGCAAACAGCGAGGGCTTATTGCCAGCGTCAAACGTGAAGTCGAACAACTCCGCAAAATCGGATTTCGCCTGAACCAAAGCCTTGTCGATGAAGTCTTGGCAAAGTTGGGAGAAGCATAAGTTGTCGCCATGAACCTGCCAACGATACAAAAGCCCACTATCCTCGCGATCTTTGCATAGCTCTCTCAGGTAGCGCCGTACCTTACCGCTTAACCACCGCTTCGATCTGACCTGACTCCTAATTTTCATGCGCCAACAATTACACGTCTTCCTCACCGCCCTGATGTTTTACACCCGCATTCCCTGCCCGCCGTGGGTGGACCATTCGGCGGATATGCTCAACCAAGCCACCCGCTACTTTCCGCTCATGGGCTGGATTGTGGGCGGTACGGTGGCGCTGCTGCTGTGGGGTGGGGCTGCGCTGTGGCCCATTCCGGTGGCGGTACTGCTCTCCACCATCGGGGGGGTGTGGCTGACGGGGGCCTTTCACGAAGATGGCTTTGCCGACGTGGCCGACGGCTACGGCGGGGGCTGGAACGCCCAGCAGATCCTCGACATCATGAAGGACTCGCGGGTAGGAGCCTTCGGGGCCATCAGCCTGATGTTGCTGCTGCTGCTCAAGCTGGCTGCCTTGGCGGGCCTGGCCGAGCAGGACCTTTACCTCAGCCTCTACGCCCTTTGGCTGATGCACAGCCTCAGCCGCCTGGCCGCCACCTGGATGATCTTTGCCTATCCCTACGCCCGCGCCGATCAGGCGAGCAAGGCCAAACCCGTGGCCCAGCAGATGCGGCGCGCCGACCTGCTGATCGCCCACCTATGGGGGGTCATTCCCCTGGGGCTGGGGCTGTACTGGCTGGGCTGGTCCCTGCTCGTGGTGCCCTTGGCCATGGCGGTGGGCTTTGGCTACCTGGCCCATCTGTACCTCAAGTGGACCAAAGGCTACACCGGCGACGGCCTGGGCAGCGTGCAGCAGTTGACCGAGGTGATGGGGTATTTGGCGCTGCTGGCGGTGGGGTAAGGTGATTCGAAATTCGGAATTTGTGATTCGTAACGGGCAGCGCGTGGCAACGTTTGCGCCGGAGTTCTGCCATTCGCTTCTTGCTTCCTCGTCCCACCCTCTCAAAATCCCAACCTCTCACCCTCCCAAAATCCCAACCTCTCCCCCTCTCCCCATGCCCCTCTACCTCCTCCGTCATACCCGAGTCGCCTGGCCCCAAGGCATTTGCTACGGCCAAAGCGACGTGCCGCTGGCCGACACCTTTGCGCAGGAGCTAGCTGCCGTCCAGGCTGCCTGGCCCGCTGCCCTGACGGACTGCCGGGTGCGCTGTAGCCCACTCTCGCGCTGTGTGCGCCTGGCCGAGGGCCTGGAGCTGAGCTACCAAGTCGATGCCCGGCTGATGGAACTGAACTTCGGCGCATGGGAGGGGAAAGCCTGGGACGACCTCCCCCCGGAGGAACTAAATCCCTGGATGGAGGACTTCGTGTCGCAAGCGCCGCCTCAAGGCGAAAGCTACCAACAATTGGCCGAGCGCGCCGCTGCCGCCTGGGCAGGCTGTCAGGCCGAGGCCCCGGAGCAGCCCTGGCTATGGATCACTCACGCCGGCGTGATTCGCGCCGTGCTCTGCCAAAGCCGAGGCTGGCCGCTAGCCCAGGGCTTCGAGATCGAGGTGTCGCATGGGGCGTGGATGCGGGGATGGTAAAGCGGGGCCATAGGTATTACCTCACTTACACGTAGGCTGTGCAGAGTCCCGGGGTTTTGCGAAAAAAACTACGCTCACCTATATGAACTGTCACGGGAATAAGGGAATAAGGGTAGGGTGTGTAATCTGATAGGAAATCAGTCCGGC
>CAYVAP010000293.1:0-6309 GCA_964449365.1 uncultured Bacteroidia bacterium | reverse complement strand
TCTCCATTCTTTTCTCGCTTCTGACCTCTCGCAGCGCAGCGGTCTCACTTCTCGCTTCTAAAAATGTTGTATCTTGAAGGAAAGAAGACGTCATGCCCAACTTACCCATCACCACCGACCCGGAAATTATGAGCGGGACGCCCGTTCTCACCGGGACGCGGGTGCCGGTGCGGACGGTGTTCGACTGGCTGGAGACGGAGACTTTGGCAGAATTTTTGGACAATTTCCCCAGTGTGAGCCGCGCGCAGGCCGTGGCGGTGCTGCAAGGGGCGACGGAGTGGGTGGAACAAGCTAACGTAGCTGGTTATGAAGATACTGCTAGATGAAAATCTACCCAGAAAGCTCAAAGGCGAATTTGACGTTACGCACCATGTGTTTACCGTAGCAAATATGGGCTGGCAAGCCAAAAAGAACGGGGAATTACTTGGCCTGATGGTCGTGCATGACTTCGGGGCATTGGTTACCATGGACAAAAATTTGCAGTACCAGTAGAACGTAGGCAAATTTCCAATCAAGTTGATGGTGCTCGATGCGGCCAATAACAAGTTGGCTACGTTGCGTCCATTGGTGTCCCAACTGCTTCAGATGATACGCGACCCTTTCGAAGATCAGGTAGTGATCATAACATCGGAGGGCTGAAATTAAGTACCTTGCTTGGTATGCATACCAACCAGCCCGGCTAACGATCCTCAGAGGGGATATACGTGGCAAGGCCTTTCTAAGTGGATCAAGGAGTAGTTGATGCGGAGAGGTCAGAGGTCAGAAGCCAGAGGTAGCAATTTCAGATCACGATGTTGATAAGATCAATAGGGTGTTTCCAGTTCTATGCGCTCGGGAATGATTCTCTTTATTCTGAGCCAGAGGACCTCTCCGACCTCAAACTCATCATCTATCTGAGAGGGCCTTGGTTCAATATCATCGATATGTATACTAGCGGTCTGGTCTACAAGCTCCATTGACACATAGGCAATGCAAGAGTCAGCGCTCAAACGAGAAATAGTACACTCAAATTCGTCTCCAACTGCAAGAGTTGGCAGATCTGGCTCTTCTGGTATTTCATTGTCATCAAGGAGTACTATTCCAAGAATCTGTAGGAGCCAAAATGAATTCAATTGTAGAATATTATCATAGTATTGATATTCCTCTCGCTTCTGTTGCTGGGTATAGTCAAAAAAAGACTGATTCCCGTCATCGCCATGAATCAAGTATAGCTTATTACGCAAGCGGTTTATCGACTCTACCCTTTTTAGTAATTGCTCTTGCTTTTGGGTGGGTAACTGTTGGAAAGCAGCATGATTGAGAAGAATAAATTGAGTAGCTCGGTATAGTTGCTGCCTCATATCTATATGCCTCCCCTTTCGATCCGTGCATACCTCAGGGCTTTCAAGTAGGCAAGGGTATCTATCGCTAATTTTCATGTGGGAATGGTCCCCCTCCATGAAAATTTTTCCGGTGCCTACATGAGTCATATCGGGCTTATTGCCTTCACCTTTCTGGATGAAAGCATGCTCCACCTCATTCAACACGCTCCAAAGCGTCACAAAGGCCAATTCCTGAGCGGAGTAAAAGAAGGTATCCTGATCATAGCTGGTCAGCTCGAAGCTTTTCTTGAGCAGGCCGAAGAACATGCGCAAGCGCTCCTGAATGCGTGCGCGTATGCCGTCATGGGCTACCAAAGTGGGTATCAGCCCGCGTTCGATGCGATCCACCTGGGTCCAGAAGGGTTTGAGGGTTTCGGATTTGTATAGGCAATGGTTCACTGTCTCACAAAAGCGCTCGTAATTCTTGCGGGAGAAGTTGTAGTCAGCCGCATGCTCGATTCCTTCTTTGACAAAATATCCATCTGCGCCTGCCTCGATCAGCGATTCGTAGTTCATCGCTTGGGTGGAAGCCGTAAACATGATCACGGAGGTAGCGCGGTTAAATTCTTTGGCTTGTTTCAGTAGATGAGCACCTTGGAATTCCAAGATATCGGGTTGATGGTCCTTTTCCGTGAGACGTAAATCCAAAAGAATCAGGTCCCATTCCTGGTGGAGTTGTTCGGTGGCGCGGTGTAAAAAATCGGCTTCTGTATCATCCCGATTCTTGCCTACAGAAACGAAGTCATGCTGCTCAAAAATGGCCTCGAGGACTACTGCCCAGCCTTTGTCAGCTTCGTCGTCTATAAAAAGGATTCGCTTGCCTGTCCCCTTGATTATAGGGGGATTGAGATCGATCTGCCCTTTTACCTTAAGGGCCGCTACCGGACTCTGTGAGCCTTTGGCTAGCAGGTATTTGAAATACAATTCTTTGAAGGCCGGCTGGTTGTTGGCATCGAGCACCTTGTTATTGGCAGCCCAATCTAGCCTATACGCTCCCCACTGATTGGTGATGGAGTGGTTGCTAAGGTATTCGGGAGGTCGGGAAAGGATCAGTTGATTCAGCACCTGTTCGTTGAAGACTTCCGGGGAGAGGGGCTTTAGGTTCTGCATAGCTGATTGTGCAAAGGCCCAGTCCGGGGCATAGCGGGTACCGGGAGTGAGGGCAATGAGAGCAGTTTTTTCTGCTTGGTCTTCGATAATATTTACGAGGAGACGGTCCATCCCCATGATGACAATGGGAAGAAAGCGCTTAGGCCCCAATTCTTCTGTAATTCGAATATGAATCGCCAAACGAAACCCAAGATAGGCCGATAAAGATCCCCCAAGGTGCACATCGACATAGAACCCCTTGACTTCGACATCCGCAGGTTTGAGCCCGTCCAAAAGCCACTGATGAATCTTGGCATCTTGGTCAAGAGAAGGGTGATACTCAAGTGCTTTAATTCCTCCCTTTTTTGTAGAGGCAAGGGGATGAGATTTACTTACTATCGCGATATGTGTATCCATTACAGTAGTCTTTTTGTTTGCTCGCAAAGTGCCAATTGCCCTAAATGCGCGATAGAAGGGTTACTCGATGACCGACAAATCTCCTCATCTCTTGCACAGTAAGCCCATTTAGGCTATCTCTATCTGCTGGTATATCTTCGTCTTCATCGGATAAAAGATCTGGCGGAATGATTTCCTGCAAACGGTTCAATTCTTTCAGATATGAGTCCTCCATCGTTTCCGGCGGGAGTAGGTCACTACCCGAAAAGAAGAACAGTGGTGCAAGGAGTTTCTCTTGCTGCCTTAAAGCTTCTTCAAGTATATACTTTTTCCCGAAAGCGAGGACGCGAAGCTCGATCTTATCATCTTTATGGACTGTTTTTGAAAAAGCGGGAAGATGTTGGTAGAGTTGACGATCATAGATAGAGGAGATCTGCCGGCCATCCTCAGTCAACTGTACCGATGAATAGTTCCCGCTAAAGAACACCAGGTATTTTTTTAGAGATTTAGCCTTCTCGCTGATTGTTTTTCGTTGGTTATCACTGAAAGAAGAGCGATGTAGGATGATGCAATCATAGTCCCAAATGAATTTCCAATCCTTGCTGGGATTAGCATGAGAAATATCCATGACATGTTCCCATTTGTGGATGGGAAACTCAGCTTGTAATCGCTCAGAGCGAGTTCTTTGGTCGTCAAATAATAATGTCTTCTTCATCAACTTTAATGTAAAAAGTGAGCACATGGCAAAATCCACGAATGTCATGGTCTGGGACTTGCCTCTTTTCTTGATTAGGGTTCTTCCCTAGTATGGGAAGATAGAAGGGACCATCAATAAAGCGCGTCTCAATTCCCCATTCGCAAAGCCCATTTAAGTTCTTTTTTGCATCACGCAGTTCCCCCTTCCGTGTAAATTCATGGGAATGAGCATACTTTTCAACCCGGCGAACGGTTTTAAATGGCTCATAGATCTGTAAGATGCGTTCTTCTGCATTCTCAACAGAGAAATAGGCATGACATAAGAGTTTCTTTGCTTTATTATGCTTGATTGATGCAGTGAAGATCGCTCTCAATGCCAGTCGAAGTTTTTCTACATGGGTGTAAAAGGTAATATCCTGAAAGTTCTGATGAAAGATCAACTCAATTCTACTATCCTGACAACGGGTGGCCATAAAGGACGAATCGAGAATTTCTCGCAAGTCCTCTCCCCTTACTTCAATACTGGTTTTAAATTTGCTCACAAAGCCATCAAAGGTTGGATTTTCATCAGGAGATAGCCAATCAGTACGGTCATTACACCATGCTTTTACTGAGGGTTTTGACCATCCAACTTTGATCTGTCGACGGGCTCTATCTCCTGCAGTCCAGTTTTTACTTTGATCGGTTTCAAAGGCAAAGCCCCAAACTATTCCACGAAGCTTCTTATCCACTTGGGGGTATCTTTTGGTTAATTCCCAATACTCTTTTTTAGCCCCTTCAATTAGCTCTGTATAGGTATATCCATGCGTGTTGTCATGGGTCAAATATTTCAAGTAAGTACTCTGGCTAAAGGCTTCTTCCAGAAAATACGCAGCGTCTCGGGGAGATGCGTACTTAAGGCCTTTGGGGTTAGATTCCTCCTTTCCGGTTTGATTGTCTTCCATAGTAACAGGTTCTGGATTAAGCTCTTCCTCAGATGATTCCGATACCCTTATAGCATCTTCCCCTTCAATCAGTTCCATTAGTTGCCCCGCCCAAGGCGCAACCAGCTTATGGAAACGCGCCAATAGAGACGGATTACCCTCAGGCTTGCCTGATTCCTCATCCTCGTATCCCTTCTGTTGGCTCATCTCACGCCATATCAACTGAGCGAGTTGTAGCGGACGAGACGTCTGACTGAGGGTGTTACGCTGTTCCTCATTGAGTAGCTGAAAAGCCGCATCTGCATCCTTGGATTCCCAAGCCGTGATCAGGGCCTCAAGGTCGATCCGGTTGGTATCGGCAGGAGAAGGTTTGCCTTCGCGCTCCCACAGTCGCCAATACTTCTGCAACATGTGGACATAGGTCGCATCTTCCTTGCCCCGCACCATGCCGATGAAGTGGATGCGCCCCAGCAGGGAGGCCAAAAATTGCGGCCGGGGCTCAGGGCCTCGGTAGTTTTCGTAAAAAGCCTCGGTGGCCGCTACCAGCCCCCCTTGGTCCCACTTGTGCAACATGGTGCGGGTGTTGCGCAGGTAGGGGCGACTGACGTTAACCTTTTCATTGACCGTCAACCCCGTTACCTCCTGCCGGATGGATCGGTGCTGTTGTCGCACTTTTTTAGGGTTGATCAGAAAGCGCTCATCTTCCACGACCTCGGCTACGGCTTGCTCAAAGGCCGCATCAAAGACTCCGTCGTACCGCGAGAAGGTCAGGTCGTCGGCGTAGCGGGTATAGCTAGCCTCGTGTTGCCGGGCCAATCGATGCAGCTTTCGGTCTAACCGCTGACAGACCACATTGCTCAAGGTCGGAGAAGTCGGAGCGCCTTGCG
The DNA here is from genome assembly GCA_964449365.1 of uncultured Bacteroidia bacterium. GTDB lineage: Bacteria > Bacteroidota > Bacteroidia > J057 > J057 > CAYVAP01. Next base: position 957 of record CAYVAP010000293.1, on the reverse strand, counting down.
GGAGCACGCCTTTGTAACAGCAGAGGTTGGCTATGAGAAAGCCAAGCTCCTCGCGTTCATCTTTGAGATTGAAGGGAGCCAGGCCAAGGACAGTCTTTACGCGGCGAAATTGTACGCTGGGGAAAAAGTCCTTCAAATCTAAGTTGAGGACATGCGGTTTGCCCACGTGCTTCTCGGCGTTGGTAACGATGCTGCGCCCCGGCACAAAGCCGTGGGCAGCGAAATGTGGAATAAACACCACGTTGAGAGCCAGGTTGATCGCCTGCTGGATGCGCTTGAGGCCCACCTTGGGAGCTAAAATCTTCCGCTGTCCCCCACTGGCTTTGGGGATGGTAAAAGACTCGTAGAGCTCGCGTCCCTTTTGCGGAGCGATCAACCCATAATAAGTCAGTAACTTTTTCCGTACGGGCTTTAGGTTGGGATCTTTTTCATTTTCATCGCCATAAAGTGACGCCGTCAGTTCCTGGGCGGTTTCAAAGCGGGGGGCATAGCGACAATAGGTCAGCAGCCGAGCCAATCCATCCAGATCCTTAAGCGCAGCGAAATCGCGCTTGATTTTTTTGACATGCGATGCATGCAGCTGACTCACAGAAGGAGTTGCGGGAAACGTGCTGATATGTGAAGGGGGAGAAGCCATAACAACCACTACAAAAGAGCATGAAAGCCACCGGCGGGTGATCCCTTATGGATGCCAGAACTGAATCTGATCATAATCATCAGAACTGAATCTGAAAATAATCATAAATAATCATCTCAAGCTTAAAGTAAAGCCGAGACAATTACCAGCGGACCTTGTCCGAACCCTGGCGATTGCGCCAGGCAAGTCAACACCTTGGTGCCGGGGCTATCATGTCAAAGATCGAAGCTAGCGTTTTGCGACGATGATGCAAAGGAAAAGAGAAACTCCGCCACCATTTGGCGCACTTCCAAAGAATCTGCAATTTCCCGCCAAATTCC
>CAYVAP010000292.1:0-6328 GCA_964449365.1 uncultured Bacteroidia bacterium | reverse complement strand
GGCTGGAAAATCACCCAGGAAAAGTGGATCATTCGGCGGAAGCTATTCCGGGAGCAAGAGCTGATCCAAGCCTCGAAGGACATGGTACAGCAGTGATCGAGCTATGAAATCCGGAGCCAAATCATTCAACATCAAGGGGGGCTATTGCTATCTATACCCTGATCGCATTGAGGTGCTACGCCAAGATGCCTTGGGTAAGTTGACGGCTTTTCTCTTTCGCCGCGGATATCAGCGGGCGCTCATCTTGTACCTGCTCCTGAGCGTGTTGTTGGCCTTAGGGGCGCTGATCACTGCGCTGATCGACAACTACTTTTTGGCCAGTTTTTTCACCCTGCTGGTTCCCTTCAGTTTAGGGGCCGCCTGGTTGAATCGCGATCTGTCGTTTGCCCCGGTGATCCCTAAGCGCAGGGTAGAGCACGTGGCGTATCGCCTGGCGGTACAGGGCGAATCACGGGCCGCCTTCATCATCTCATTTCGTCCAGAAAAGCGCCTCCTGCGCCGGGTGGTCTTTTTGCCGACTCATACGCACCAAGGCACCAGCCTAGCCGATACCGCCTACTGGATGATGCGCGATGATGGCTTGATCACCGAGGCATGAGCCGCTTGGGTGAAAGGCAGAAAGGCAGGCAAGGGCTCTGGTACGTATAAATCTCAGGTCAAACCAACGGAGTATCCACTCCTATCGTAGAGCCATATCATGGACACCGTCATTCTGGAATGGGGAAATTATCAGCTCACCTTGGGGATGATCATCGAGGCCCTGCTGATCTTGGCGGCCACCCGCCTGTTGGAATGGCTCCTGAACCGTGCGGTCCGGCGCTTTCAGTTGATCCAGAAGATTCCCATGCCCGACCTCCAAGTGCGCACCTGGGTGCGAGCCCTGCGCTTCGTGGTCTGGCTCATCGGTATGGGGCTGATGCTCGCCAGCCTGGGCTTTGAGCTGCGAGCAGCGCTGGAGACCACCCTCTTTGAAATCCCCTACAAGGACCAATCTTCCCAAGTCAAGGTTATCAATATCCTGGTGGTGCTGCTTATTTTTACGGGGGCTCGGCTAGGGATTTGGTATTTTCATCGTCTCTTTGTGCGCATGGGGGAGTCCAAGCGAATCCCGCTCAATCAAGGACGCCGCATGGCAGTCTACCAGATCTTTAAGTATGTGATCTACAGCATTACTTTGATCCTAATTTTGACCAACCTGCACATCAACCTAGATCTGGTCATCGCCTCCTCGGCGGCCCTGTTTCTCGGTGTGGGCCTGGCCATGCAGCATACCTTCGAAGACATCGTCAGCGGCATGATCATCCTCTTCGAAGGGACCGTCGAGGTGGGCGATATGGTGGTGGTCGACAACCTCAACCTGGAGGGGAAAGTGATGGAAATTCGGCTACGTACCTCCATCGTCGAAACCCTCGATTCGGTTTCGGTGATCGTGCCCAACAGCAAGTTCATTCGTAGCAATGTGGTCAACTGGTCATTCAACAACCGGGAGACGCGGTTTCACGTGAGGGTATCGGTGGCCTATGGCTCTGATGTACAGGTCGTACGCAAGGTGATGCGCGCTTGTGCCACCTCACACGGCCTGGTGCTGAAGCATCCTGAGCCCAGGGTTCGCTTCACTGATTTTGGCGAATCGGGCCTTAGGTTCGAGTTGCTCTTCTGGACCATACGCTCCTATGAATACCTCGATATCATGAGCGACTTGCGCTTCAAGATCGACGCAGAGTTTCGCCGCCATGGGGTTCGCATTCCTTTCCCCCAACGCGACCTGCACATCGTCAGCGACTTCCGCCACCAGTTCGATGCCCCAAGCGAAAATGGCACGGACGCAGACCACGAGGCTCAAGATACTGAAAAGACCGCTGAGGCGTCTCCTCCGGCCCAAGAGCAGCCTGCGAAAAAAGACATCCCCCGCGCATGATCAGGGCAAACGAAATTCGCTGTACACGGTAACCGCTTCAGCGCATTCGTCATCCGCACAGGCCGCAGCTTCTAGCACGAAGGTAGTCCTAGCCGGGTAGCTCGACAGGTCGAGATCATGCCCCCAGACGTACGCTTCACCGTGCACGTGAGCATCGATATCCAGAATCAGGCCATTGCGATCGCTGCGAGGGTATAGCTTCACTATCAGGCCATGCAATTCGACCGCTTGGGCCCTGACCCCTACGACAATGGGTACCAACTCAGGGTCTGGCACCTGCGCCCCGTCAGAAGGCTGCAAATCGAAATCGAACCAATGGCTGCGATCTTCAGGCTCGGGGTCAGGCGGTACCACTTCGGTGGGTTGACAAGCAAGCGACATACAGATGGCGAGTAGAAGCCATCCAGACCAATGTCGAAACATCAAAAGCAAGGTTAGCATTTGGTTAGCGCTCCACGTTCACCGTGAAGCGTTGGGTTGAACTAGGGTTGTTGACGGCATCGTACGCCGTCAGATAGAATTCATATTCTCCCGGCACCCAGGTGATGGGCAGGGCATAGCGCAAAGTGAAGGGGTGCTGCGCTTGAGCCTCAGGCTCAAAAGGCCAGGTGTCGGCACGGTAGCGACGGCTATGATCTGCGTTGCGATATTCGAGGGTCAGTTTACCCTGCCCTCCATCTCCCAGCGGAAGGTTGTCTTGCACCAGGCCCGCGATGACTAGCTCTGTGCCTCGTGCTTGCGTGAGGGTACCCGAGGGCTGCTCAATCAGCAATTGGGGCGCCTCATCATCGCTAAGATTGGTTACCAGCAGATCGTAGTACTGAGTGTAGGGGGTGATATTGCCCGCCTGATCCACGATTTGATAGTGGTAGTTGTAAGCGCCAGCAGATACATTTTCCGGTACTGGAATGGCGCGGTTGATACGAGCTTCGGTGCCTTCGACATCTACGATTTCCAAAAAACTCCAATCTTCTACCTTCCCAGCATGGCCGTGGCAGTCGAAGTTTTGGTGGATTTCGATTTTGTACTGCGACAGGGCCTCGTCGTCGCGTAGCAACAACTCCAGCCGTAGGGTATCCCCTCCCGTGAGATAAAATACCCGCTCACTCGGCTCGCCACAGATGATACCCGTCTCGGCACGAGGCGACATGGCCAAAATATCTGCCGTGGGGGGGGTTACGTCCACTGCTTGCTTGCAAGCTATCAGGCTCAGCAACAGACAGCCGACGCTCCAGCGTAGGGATTGCATAGGTCGTTGTAATTATACTTCAAAGTGGTTGAATGGGAGAGTGGTTGATTGATTGAATGGCCTTGTTATCAATAAGTGATAGTGTCTTATCACTACAACTCTACAATCAGACTACTGGACATCATCGATCGATTTAAATGGGATTCACAGCATTCACAGGATCATAAGCACTTGAAAGCCATCTTATCCCGTCTTGTCTCATCTTGTTAATCTTGTCCAAAAACGAGCGCGCCAAAAGCTCATGTCCAGTAGCATGCTCTACAATCCTTACGCCACGTAGTATAAAACGAACACTGGCCGATCCGACCAAAGGTCAGATCGAAGCCAGGCCCGGGATCGAAACTGTATCATTGTTTGCTGAACGCAGCGGGGATGTTATCGGCCACTTTACGAGCCAGCACAGGGTCGTTACCCGTTTTGGTTTGATTCTCCGTACTCAAATCGACCCCTTCGAAAAGGCGCAACACGTCGAAGTCCAGGCGAATTTCGAAATCCTCAGTCTCAGCCTCGCTGTGGCTCATGAGGGTTACTGGCACCAGGTAGTTATCATTGCCAATGTGGAAGACCATAGGCGCATCTACTACGTCGTCGCCATCGGTGTCGACCTGCCCATCGATGCGCAGGAAGATGTACCCATTGTCCCAACTCCAGTGCATGCTAGGCGACTGATAGCTGAGCGGGTGGCTGGTATCGAGCAGGGCAGGATCAGCATGATTATCGACAGAATCGACGCCAAGGTTGAACATCAGCATATGCTTGTGCCCCGTAGTAATGGTGCCAAGCTCGTAATCCATCGTGCCGACCTTGACCAGAATGGTGGTATCGAGCCTGTCAGACATGTTCATATCCATATCCATCAGGGCGATCTCGTCGAGGTAGAAGTTCACGGTCTCGAACTGTACCACGGTGCCATTAATGGTATAATTGGTGTTGAGGGCTAGATCATTATTGCCTACCATCTGATGAATATGAAGGCGCAGGACCGGATAGGTGCAGTCGCCTTCTTCTTCAGCGTCGGGGGCATAATTCAGAGCCGCAGGATCATTACACCCGACCACTGGCTCTGGTTCGGGCTTTTCTTCTTGCTTACAGCCAGCGATAAAGAGGGCTGGCATCAGGATGTATATCGCAAGGATGCGAAAGATTGATATAAAATTCACTGCAAAAAAGTTAAAAGGTGATATATCCTCAAAAGATCAACGATACGTCATCTACCTGCCACGATCGCGGCAGGCAGCCAAACCGTGCTCCAGATCTGATCACGCAGGTCGTGGCTCAGATCCAGCGATGGTGACCGCTTTGGGTAACACATGATAGAAAAAGGGAGAAGCTCTTACAGACCGATCTAGCTTTGAGAATATCCGAGTCGATTGGCTTCGGTATGCTGCTGACTCGATGTAGGCCGAGAGCTAAGTAATGCTACTCCGCTCAGGCCCAGGGGGGAGGCGTAGGAGGCAAAAGGTGTACTACGTAAGTAAACACCTCACTATCAAAATGATACATCACCACAGCAGCAGCTACGAGCCACTGCGCAGCTAGCGCCAAATTGGCCCACAGAAAGTCTTCTGTCGTAGGGCTATCGGGCACTTGGGGAGCCTCGGGAAGGGCAGAGGTTGCAGCCTCTTGCAGTTGCTTGGCAAGATAACACTTGCCATCACAGTTCAACTCGGGGCGGTCGCGGTTTTCACACAAGACTTCTTGATAGTACTCCAGGTTGATTTGATACTCGAGAAAAGGGAGATAGGGCCGCAACAATGCGACTGAGTATGCAAATAACAACCATATGGAAAGAAACCTTGTCATGCTTGATTTGTATATAAAGATATTGCTTCTTGAGACCACCACCAAACTTTGGGCTCCTAATTCGCCATGCGTCAACCAAAATTTTTCATCCTACCCTTGCAGTTACTCGCCTTGGCGGCTTTGTCCCTGCTGCTGTGGACCTGCCAGTCCAGTCAGGATGAGATTTCGCCTGCAAAAGTCGAGCCCTCCGCCACGCCCTACCAGATCGAGTTGCCGGCAGGTTTTCCTCCTTTACCGGTACCGGCAGGCCAAGAACTGACTACCGACCGCGTCGAGCTAGGCCGCATGTTGTTTTATGATCCCATTTTGTCGCGAGACAGCAGCGTTTCCTGCGCCTCTTGTCATATGCAGGGGTTAGCCTTTACCGATGCGCGGCGCATCAGTCCTGGTATCGAGGGGCGCTTGGGGACTCGCAACACCCCTATCCTCGTCAACCTGGCCTATCAGCCCTACTTTTTCGGCGAGGGCGGCAGTCCTACGCTGGAGTTGCAGGTAGTAGGCCCCATCGAAAATGAACACGAGATGGACCTACCCATCGCCGCCGCCGCCCAGCGCGTGGGGCAAGTCGAGCGTTATCGCGCCCTGGCCGAGCGCGCCTATCCGCAACGCCGCGAGATAGATCCCTACGTGATCACCCGAGCTTTGGGGGCCTTTCAGCGCATCCTCATCAGTGGTCACTCGCCCTACGATCGCTACCAATATCAAAATCAAGCCGATGCCCTCAGCCCGGCCCAGCAGCGCGGTAGGGAGCTATTTTTTTCTGATCGGGCAAGCTGCGGCAGTTGCCATCACGGCCTCAACCTCACTGATTACCAGTTTTACAACGTGGGCCTGACCGCTGGTGAGCCTGCCGACCTCGGGCGCTTTCGCGTCACCAATGATAGCGCCGATATCGGGGCCTTCAAGACTCCCAGCCTGCGCAACGTGGCCTTAACGGCGCCATACATGCACGACGGCTCGCTGCCCCACCTCCGAGCGGTGATCGATCACTTTGACCAGGGCGGCCATGGCCACCCCTTACAGCCCAACAGCATTCGCCCCCTCGACCTGAGCAACCAGGAAAAAGCAGATTTGCTCGCTTTCCTGGAAAGCCTCACTGATCGAGAGTTTTTGACAAATCCTGCTTTCGGGCGACCAAGGGAGTAGCTGGGGTGGTTCGTGGTTCGTAATTGAAAGCAAATCTGTCCGCTTGGCGCGGCCACTGAGTGAGCCCACGTGAAAGATTGCTGAGGCACTCGGTGCCGAAGCTAAAATCTGCAAGTGGGCATCGTTCGGCTGGCAAAGCCTCACAAGCGCGAGGGTGTGGGTGCATCTCAAAATGTCGCTTAACCACGAAGGACTCGAAGGAGATCACCATT
>CAYVAP010000291.1:0-6352 GCA_964449365.1 uncultured Bacteroidia bacterium | reverse complement strand
ATCAAGGATACGCCTAGTATCCTGCGAGCGGTGATCACCTCGACACAGTTTGTATGTAAGGCTGGCTATATACCCAAGCATGACCAAGACTATTCCCCCTACACGCTCTATGGCAAGAGCAAGACGATCACGGAGCAACTGACCCGGCAGGCCGACCTCAAGTGTACCTGGTGCCTGATCCGGCCTAGCACCATCTGGGGGCCCTGGTCGCTGCGCTATCGCGATGTGATGTTTCCTGTGATGGAAAAGGGGTTGTACTTCCATCCCTCCAAAAAAGAGGTTTATCGCTCGTATGGGTATGTGAAGAATGTGGTCTATCAGATCGACCAGATGCTGTCTCAGTCGTCTGAAAACATCCACGAGCAGGTATTTTATGTAGGCGATGAGCCAGTCAATTTGCTGGCGTGGGTGAAGGCTATCGCTAAGGAGTTGACGGGTAAGCCGGTGCGCGTACTGCCTACGGGCTTAGTCAGAGGGATCGCCCTGACTGGGGACGTGATTACCGGGGTGGGAGGCCGATTTCCGTTGACCTCGACTCGCTTCAACAGCATGACCCAAGACTATATCACCCCCATCGAGAAGACCATCGCCACGCTGGGTAGAGCTCCCTACGCGATGGAAGAGGGCGTGAAGGAAATGGTGGAGTGGTATCAGAAAGTGAGTGCAGACATTACGAAGCCGGAGTTTCGCCGGGCCTACCGATTGGATGGACAGGCGGTGGTGAACGGGTAGGGCCGTCAGGACGACGTAATTAACCAATTTTTCTTCGCACAAAGGGCTGGCTGGCAGTACTTTCGATCACAAACTATTCATGCTTCACCTATTTATCTCATGAGCAATTCGCTTGTCAAAGTCTTGGTGGTAGGACAAACGCCTCCTCCTTTCGGAGGTCAAGCCATCATGATCCAACATATGCTCAATGCATCTTATCGTGGTTTGAAGCTTTACCATGTACGGATGAACTTCTCGTCAGATATGGACGATATTGGGAAATTTCAGTGGAAGAAAATCTGGAAGCTTCTCACGCTGATCCTACAGGTGTATGTGGCCCGGGTTCGCACCGGAGCATCTATTATGTACTATCCACCGGCGGGACCAGAGCGGGTACCCATTCTGCGGGACCTTATTTTTCTGAATGCCACGCGCTGGCTGTTTCGCCGTGTGGTGTTTCACTTTCACGCGGCTGGCGTCTCTGAGGTGCGTTCGGAGTTTGGGGGAATTTTGGGACAGCTCTACGAGCGAGCCTACTATCGCCCTGATGTTGCCATTCGTCTATCAGAGTTTAACCCTGAAGATGGCCGTGGCCTCAAAGCCATCCGAGAAGAGATCATCCCGAATGGCTTAGCCGACATGGCTGCGCCTTATCTCGAAGAGGCGAGTGAGCCTGCACCCGGGCCACCTCGGATCTTGTTCGTAGGGGTGTTGCAAGAATCTAAAGGGGTACGGGTACTCATCGAGGCTGCTCGCCTGCTACACGAGCGGGGATATCAATTCGTGGTCGAGCTGATGGGTCGCTTCGAGTCGCGTACCTACGAAGCTGAGATACGGGGCCTGGTTGAAACTTACGGGCTGCAGGATAGCGTCGCATTTTTGGGCGTACAGACTGGTGAAGCTAAGTGCCAGTCTTTTGCTCGTTGCGAGATATTTTGTTTCCCTACTTTTTTTGAGTCCGAAACCTTTGGGCTGGTAGCCCTGGAGGCTATGCAGTTTGCCAAGCCAGTGGTGGCGACGCGCTGGCGCGGTGTCCCCACAGTGGTCGCTGACCAAGAGACCGGATTCCTGGTTCCTCCGCACGAAGCGGAACCAGTGGCAGACAAATTACAAGTACTACTGCAAGACCCTGCCCTTCGCAAACAGATGGGCACCGCCGGTCGGCAGCGCTACCTTGATCTATTCACCGATGAGAAGCATCACGCGGCCATGGAGTCGCTTTTCATCAGCCTCAACCATTAGCCATCGTCTCAAGCTATGAATTCTTCTTCTCAGCATACTCCCTTGATCTCAGTCATTACCGTTTGCTATAACGACCGCGACAACCTGGAGCAGACCATGCAGAGTGTGCTTGCCCAGACCTGCGATGACTTCGAGTACATCGTGGTCGATGGACAGTCCAATGATGGGTCCAAAGCGCTTATCCGTCGGTATGAGCATGGCATCGCCCGCTGGGTGAGTGAGCCGGACAAAGGTATTTATGACGCGATGAACAAAGGGACGCAGCTGGCTCGGGGCCAGTTTGTCAACTACCTAAATGCTGGAGACACATTCACCGATGCTGAGGTGCTCAAAAAGGTACACGCGGCGCTGCGGGATCAACCACAGACCGATGTGCTTTACGGGCGCGCGGTCAATCGGACGGAAGGGCCTAATGGTTTGCGCTATGAAAAGGGCGCACCCATCACCCAGGATACCCTCTTCACCAGCATCCCATTTTGTCACCAGGCGATGTTTTTTCGCCGAGAGACCTTTTTGGCTCAGGGAGGATACGACCTCCGATTCAAGGTCATCGCTGACTATGCATGGACCGTACGCTATGCCCTGTCTCGCCCTGATATGGAGGGCTTTTCTTATCTGGATGAGGTCGTGGTCGAATACCTCGACGGCGGGTTTAGCTTCAAAAACCTCCGGCTAGCGGGCAAGGAGAAGTTGCAGCTCGCTAAGCAACACCTGAAGGGCACTTACCTGCTGCGTAACTATCTCAGCTATGCGTCTTTCCGCATCAAAGCCGTCTTGATCCCAATGATGAACAAGTGGCAACTGCTCAATCGCTACCGCAAGGCCAAGTACAAGCTGCTTGGCAAGGCCATTTCCTAGGAGGCCTCATCCTTGCGAGAGACAAAGCTTTTCTGGGTTCTTACTTTTTTGCGTCGTCAAAAAAAACCGATCCATCCTCAATCCCTACCACTGGCGTCAACACCTCGACGGCTTTTCCTCTTCTTTTCCTTTTTTATACCTAAACTATCTCGACCAACTTTCTACAAGCCTTATGAACATCCTTCTGTCTGCATATGCCTGCGCTCCCAACATTGGCAGTGAACCAGGAATTGCCTGGAACTTTGCCCAAGAGCTGAGCCGGAATCCTGCGCATCAAGTAACCGTGGTTACCCGCAGATGGAATCAGGATCGAATAGAGAATTACTTCAAAGAAGAACAGCCTCAACCGGACAATCTAGCGTTTTGGTACTTTGAGTTGCCAGATTGGACTCATACCTGGTGGAAAACGGCTTCGATCTTCGAGCATATCTACTGCTACTATTGGGAGTATTTTCTGGCACCTGAGATCAAGCGCAAGATGAAAACCCACTCCTTCGATGTGATTCATCATATCACGCTGGGGGTCTTTCGGACGCCGTCGTTTTTGGGGAACCTGGGAGTTCCCTTCGTATTCGGCCCCGTAGGAGGCGGCGAGGCTGCTCCGTTTCGCTTGCTAAAAAGCTCGCCCCGTGATGGGCAGATCAAGGACAAGCTGCGCCACTACGTGAATGTCATCTCGAGTTTCAACCCAGTCCTGTGGAAGACCTTCCGCCAGAGCGATCTGATCCTGTGCAAAACCTCGGAGACCCAGGCCTTCGTGCCGAAGAAGTATCACCACAAGTGCCGCATTGCCTTGGAACTAGGCATCCCGGACAATCGAGCACCGGTCAAGCGTGAGACCAACCGAGCCGCTCGCAAGCTGCTGTACGTCGGAAGGTTGGAGTACTGGAAAGGCATTCACTTTGCGATTCGGGCCTTTGCCAGCCTGCACCAATCACAGCCTGACTTGCAGTTTACCATCATTGGGGGGGGGCGTGATGAGACATGGTTAAAAGAAGAAGCACGCAAGTGTGGGGTTGAGGAAAAGATCGAGTGGATCCCGAGGGTGCCGCAGCAGGAGTTGTTTCAGATGTATCAGGACTACGACCTGCTGTTTTTCCCTAGCATGCACGATTCGAGTGGCGGGGCGGTCTTGGAGTCGCTGCACTTCGGCCTGCCGGTGATCTGTCTGGATTTAGGAGGGCCTAAAGAGATTCTCGACGCTAATAGCGGCGTGGTGGTCAGTACTGCTGGCAAAGACGAAGCACAGGTGGTCAAAGGCTTGGAAGAAGCCGTGAGGCGAGTAGCTGATGATTCTGCCTATTTTTCTGATTTGCAACAGGGCGCACTGGCTCGTGCAGCGGGCTTCCGCTGGCCAACAGTAGTGGAGAAGACCTATGATCTGATTCGAGCAATCCCTGGCTTGTCTCAGTCGATAGACAAAAAACCTGTAAACTGAGGACATATGAGGGGGTATATCTTATTGTTTTTGATTGCTTTGACCGAGTTCAAAGTATTTTTCGGGGACAATCCGGTTTGGAACCTGGTATCACCTACTGCATTTTTACTGGGAATCATGTACTTCGGGACTGTCTACCGCAATCGGATGCTTTACTTTCGAATCCCGGTGATATACAACCGCACGCAGTGGTTCATCATGCTGATGTACAGCCTGTTGTGGTTGACCAGCATCATCCGCACCAATGGCTTTCTGTTCGGCTTCATGAGCATCGTCTCGGCCATTGTAGAGGGGCTTATGATGATGTGGTTTCTGCACACTTTTGTCGGGTACCACTTTCGGAATGCGCTAAATTTTGAACAGAACGCCACAGACTTGCTCCGGTGGCAAATGATCGGCCTGGGAATATTTTTTGCGCTCAATTTGGGGTCGTTGATCCTGTTTCCGAGTGTATCTGCCGAAGCCGATTATGAGCCAGGCATTCTGTCTACTGTGCTTGGGATCGACCTACCCAAGACGTACTTTCCCTACACGGGCGAAGGACACCCCAACAATGTGGGCATTATTGCGGGAAACTTTTTTGCTGTATGTTGTGCGGCTCTGCTCTACACCAAGAACCTACTGCTACCCAAAAGTGCCTTGATCGGGCTGATCTTTCTGTGCCTGGTGATCATGATCATCGGCGACTCGCGGGGAACCGTTCTGAATGCCTTCTTGACCGTCAGCCTTTTTTGGGGCTTGCGGCGCATTCGTCGGATGAGTCTCGTGTTGACCATCGTGATTCTGATTCCTTTTGCCCAACTGGGGATGCTGGCCTTTCTCAAGGCAATCGCGCACACCGAAATCGGGAAAGAAATGTCACGCGGTGAAGACGCTAGTGGGGCGAGCGATCTGGAGTCGGGTAACTCTCGCGGCACGATCTATGAACACTCGTTTGCTGAGCTAGAAGATTTCAAGCTCCAGCACCTGATCGGTTATGGCGAGTATGGCCCCTACGCCGTAGGCTTTGTACACGAGTATATCGATAAGTTTGGCAAAAATCTGAAAGAGGAGGAGATCTTGATATCCTCGATCTCACACAATGGAGCGCTGCAAGCCATTTTCGACATCGGCTACATGGGCGCGTTTTTTTTTATCGCGATGTTGTTTATATGTGTTCGCACTGGGCTTCGGCTATACCAGTATGGGTTCAAGCCCGGTATCGTCCTATCTCACTTTTTCCTCTACTTTACGCTGGCAGGAATCACAGAGTCGGTGTATGGCCGCTACAACAGCAGCTACAACGTCGTGCTATACTTCTTTGTGTTCACTACCCTGATGACATGGAGTGCCTTCAAGGCGCACCTGATCGCGCGTGATCACGTGCTACACGATGCGGGAGAAGAAGGGCAGCAAGAACCTGCTACGGTCCCGTTCCACCCTTAACCTATGAGACATGAGCCGAGGTATGTGCCTTGGCGTTGGCTCGCTTAATGATTAGATATTACATGAACCAAGGTACTGCTTCCAACTCCCTTGACACAGCCGTTTTGATGATCATCTTCAATCGTCCGGATAATGTGCGAAAAGTGCTGGAGTGTGTACGAGCCGTGCGGCCTAAGCGACTCTACGTTGCAGCAGATGGTCCGCGCCCTTCTCGGCCTGATGATCAGCCAAAGGCTGAGCAGTCGCGCGCTGTGATTGAAGAAGTTGACTGGCCCTGCGAAGTCAAAACCTGGTTTCGAGAAGAAAACCTGGGTTGCGGGCGAGGCCCCTCTACAGCCGTGAGCTGGATGCTGGAACATGAACCCTATGGCATTATTCTCGAAGATGATTGCCTACCAGTACCTAGTTTCTTCCACTATGCTGAGGCCGTATTACAGCGCTACGAGTACGATGACCGCGTCAGCCATGTCAATGGAAATAACTACAAGGCTACTAATTTCACGCCTTCACAGTATTCCTATCACTTTGTGGCCTATCCGCAGGCGTGGGGGTGGGCGACTTGGCGTCGAGCCTGGCAGCGCTTTGATATCGACTTGGATATTTGGCCCGGGGTCGATCACTACGAATTTTTCCAGCGCATGGGCTGGACCCGCAAGGAATACCAGATGCAGCGCGTCA
>CAYVAP010000290.1:0-6382 GCA_964449365.1 uncultured Bacteroidia bacterium | reverse complement strand
GAGCAGCGGTTTATACTGTTCATTGATCCATGTTAATTGTTCACTGTTACTAAGTTACCAATTTGCTTAAATAAAGGGCATCCAATCCGCCTCAGACTCTTACAACTGGAGTGGGCTGGGTCTATTCTTCTGCCTCAACCGCTCCCAAAATGCTGCCCCAAAAGTAGCCCCTACCTCGTGTTTGAGATAGGGGCGCTTTCGACCCTGAACGTTGAACCGCGGAACGAATGGCTAGGTCCACTATGCCACGGCTGCTGCGGAAGCCTCCATGGGAAGCCCAGCCGCTTCCATGGCATCCATGCCGCCAGTGATGTGGTAGAGGCCTTGGTATCCGGCCCGGCGCAGCAAGGATGCGGCAATCATGGCGCGGTATCCGCTCTTACAAGTGATTTGGAGGGGCTGCCCAGTAGGCACCTCGGCCAGACGAGCTTGTAGCTGAGCCAGGCGAATGCTTTGCGCTCCCTTGACGTGAATGGTGGCAAACTCGGTACACTTGCGCACGTCCAGGATAGGCTGATCGAGGTTTACCTCCTCTGCGGTCACGCTTGGCATGGTCTCCACCGCTTGGCCAGCGGCTTGCCAGGCTTCCATTCCACCTACTAGGTAGCCTTGCACCTGTTCATACCCCACCCGAGCGAGCCGCAAAACGGTCTCTTCGACCCGGTCGGCAGGCGCTACTAGCAGCAAGGGTGTCTTGAGATCTTCGATCAGGGTACCCACCCAAACGGCAAAGTCGCCATCGAGCGAGATGCTCATCGCCTCCGGAATGTGGCCCGCAGCAAAGGCTTGGTAGTCGCGAGTATCGAGCACCAAGGCGTTGTCCATCGCACTGGCAAAGGCATCAGGGGCCAGCGCCTTGAGGTTGCGCGCCATGACCTCATCAATGGCTTCGTAGCCCGTCTTATTGATCACCGCATTTTTGGGGAAATATTGCGGAGGCGTAGAGAGCCCTTCCAGCACCGAGTCGACGAAGTCTTCCTTGTTCATCGGTTGCAGGGCGTAATTGGCGCGGCGCTGCTCGCCGATGGTCGAGATGGTTTCGTCGCTCATGTTCTTGCCGCACTGCGAGCCCTTGCCATGGCCGGGGTACAGGACCACCTCGTCAGCCAGGGTAAGGATCTTGGTTTGCAGAGACTCGTAGAGCATGCCTGCCAGATCGCGCTCGGTGATGTCGCTTTTCACTGCCAGGTCAGGGCGACCAACATCGCCGATGAAGAGGGTATCACCCGTGAAAACTGCGTGATCTTTGCCCTGCTCATCTACCAGCACAAAGCAAGAAGACTCAGGGGTGTGGCCTGGGGTGTGTAGCACTTTGATGGCGACCTCCCCTAGCGGCAAGGTTTCGCCGTCAGTGGCAACGTGCAAATCAAAGTTGGCTTTGGCTCCGGGGCCATACACGATCTTGGCTCCCGTTTGGCGCGCCAGATCCAAGTGACCCGAGACGAAATCCGCGTGGAAGTGCGTCTCAAAAACGTATTTGATGGTAGCTCCTCGCTGCTCGGCCAGTTCTAGGTAAGGCTGCGTTTCGCGCAGGGGGTCCACGATAGCCGCTTCGCCATTGGACTCGATGTAATAGGCTGCTTCAGCCAGGCATCCGGTATAGATTTGCTCTACGTACATAGCAGTCATTCAGATAAGGTTAATGGGATGGGAAAATCGATTTCCCGTTTGAGATTATGATATAAACATCAGCATATTATGATTTTTTAATCATGAGAAATCGCAGTTGCCCGCATGAGATTTCGCAACTGCCGCTGATGTTGCTTTCCTGAGCAGGAAAACGCTGTTTTTGGCTCCCTGGCTAATGCTCATTTTTTACTCACTATCAATCGATTAGCACTAATTCTAGGCATAAAGGCCTATAATTGGAAATTTAAGTCGATAAAAATATTCCACCCCTTGAAGCCAAAGTCTCCCTTTGGTTTGCTAGTTTTACGACTATCAGACATGCCCAGAGGCTGCCGTGGCCAGGCCGATTGCTTGCAATGGGATTGGCGACCCGTGGCACTCTACGTTAGGGCTTCATTGTAACCAAGGGTACATGTATCTCAACTCTATCGCTCATTACTTTCCTGCCCACATTCTCCCCAACGACCACTTTGCCGCGCTCTATGACGTTATGCCAGCATGGCTGGAAACACGCACGGGCATCCGTGAGCGACGCCAGGCGGGCTCCGAGGAGAACACCCAGACCATGGCCATCGAAGCCACCCGCCGCCTCTCTCCCCAAGCGGGTCTTTTGCTGGATCAAATCGACCTGATCGTGGCGGCTACCTACTCGCCGCACGATACCGTCGCCACCCTGGGGCATGCCCTATAAAACGATGTGCCCCTGGGTGAAATTCCCGTGGTGACCATCACCTCGGCGTGCAGCAGCTTTCTCAATGCCTTGGAAATCGTGCAGGGCTACTTTGCCATGGGCAAGGCCCAAACGGCTTTGGTCGC
Organism: uncultured Bacteroidia bacterium; assembly: GCA_964449365.1. Classification (GTDB taxonomy): domain Bacteria; phylum Bacteroidota; class Bacteroidia; order J057; family J057; genus CAYVAP01. Next base: position 3,937 of record CAYVAP010000290.1, on the reverse strand, counting down.
GGTATCTGAGCACAACACTCGCTACGCCAACGAAAGCGACCCCCAAGCAGGACACCTGTGGGGAGATGGCGCAGCCGCAGTGCTCCTTACCCGTCAGCGATACAGCCAGGCCGACCTGCACCTGATCGACTTGATCACCGGAGGGGCGGCTCACGTGGGCAAAAACCTCCAGGGCGTCAAATTGGTACCAGACGGAGAAGGCATCACCATGCCCAACTGCCGCGATGTGTTTATCCACTCCACGCACTACATGAGCCGCATCACTCAGCAGCTCTTGCACAAGCATCACAAGCGCGTCGATGAGCTGCGCTTTTTCATCCCTCATCAAGCCAATTTGCGCATCAGTCGCAAAGTGGCTCAAGACCTCAACCTTCCCATGGAGAAGGTCGTTTCCAACATTTAGTACCTCGGCAACACCGGCTGCGCAGGCTGTGCCATCGGGCTCTCGGAAATTTGGCCCCAAATTGAAGCTCAAGACCTGATCGCCATCTCAGTCTTTGGAGGCGGCTACTCTTATGGGGCTGCCCTGCTACAAAAAGGCAACTGATGGCCTGCTTTTTCTCGCTTGCAATCCCATTCTGCTCATGACTCCTCGCCAACGCGGCTACACCTTCCCCGCCGAGTGGGCCCCTCATCAGGCCACCTGGCTTAGCTGGCCCCACCAAGCGGCCTCCTGGCCCGGCAAGATCGAGGCCATCTACCCGGTTTACTGCGAATTCATCCGCTTGCTGAGCGAATGCGAAGAAGTGCACATCAACGTAGGGGACGAAGCCATGGCTGAGGCCGTAGAGCGCCGCCTGGAACTAGCCACCGTGCGGATGGATCAGGTGTTTTTCCACCTCTTTCCCACCAACGACGCCTGGTGCCGCGACCATGGCCCGGCCTTCGTAGTCAGCCAGGAAGCGGATGCTCCCAAGGCCCTGATCGACTGGGGCTACAACGCCTGGGGCGACAAATATCCGCCTTACGACCTCGACAATGATATCCCGCGACGCATCGCAGCCTATCGCGGGTTACCGCGCTTTGTGCCAGGCATCATCATGGAGGGGGGCTCTATCGAGGTAAACGGCGCTGGCACCTTGCTCACCACCGAGGCTTGCTTGCTCAACCCCAACCGCAATCCCAAGCTCAACCGCCAGCAAATAGAGACCTACCTGCGCGACTACTACGGCCAAGAGCAGATCTTGTGGCTGGGCGAAGGCATCGTGGGCGATGATACCGACGGCCATATCGATGACCTGACTCGCTTTGTGAGCCGCGATACCGTGGTAACGGTGGTCGAATCCAATCCCCAGGATGAAAATCATGACCTGCTGCAAGAAAACCTGCGCCGCCTCCAAGCCTTTCGCCTGCGCGATGGTCGGCCCCTGAACGTGCTCCAACTGCCCATGCCCGATCCGGTCGTTTATGACGGGCAGCGGTTGCCAGCATCCTATGCTAATTTTTACCTCGCCAATCGTCTGGTGATTGTGCCTACTTATCGCTGTGCCCAAGATCAAGATGCGCTGAATGTGCTATCGAGTTGTTTTCCAGATCGTCAAGTGGTGGGCCTGGATTCGACAGACATCATCTGGGGGCTGGGTAGCTTTCATTGCCTGAGTCAACAGGAGCCTGCCGTTGCCTGAGGGTGCTCAGGGACAAAGAAAGCGCAGGGCCAGCGGTTGCACCTCGATTCGCACCGGCGATTGTCCGATCAGCTCACCGTCGGCCTCCACCAGCGTGGGGGCCTGTAAGTGATGTACCTCGAAGCGACGGCTGCGCCCGCTGCGGGTGAGGGGATGGCGGTCGAAAAACGGCGTGTACAACCAGGGGGTGTTGATGGCGACGCGCCAACCGGGCAGTTCGTCTACCAAGGTATAGGCCAGCAGTCCATCGTCGGGCCGCGCCTGCGGCACGAATCGCATGCCGCCCCCGCTGTAGCGACAGATGCCCGCGTTGAGGGTATAAAACGCCGCCTCCCAGCTACCGTCGTCCGTAGAGACCCGTAGCGGTACCGGTCGATAGGTACGCAGACATTGGTAGATGGCCGAGAAATATGAAGTACTACCCAGATGGGTGATTTGCCGCTGTGCCAGACGTTGGACCACCACCGCATCGTAGCCTAGGCCCACCACGTTGGCGCTGTAGCGCCGCAGGGGCGCTCCGGTGAGGTCCCGGGCTTCGATCAACGCCAGATCCTGGCGGGCGTACCGCTGCGCCTGAAACATGCGCAGCCAGTCGGTACGCCTGTGCGGAATGCGATGCTCCCGGGCCCAGTCATTGCCAGTGCCACTGGGCAGCAGGGCATAGGCCACTTCCTCTGGCGCGCAGGCTTGTTGCTGCATCAGACCGTTGATGGCGTAATGGTGGGTGCCATCGCCGCCAATGACCAGCAAGCGTCGTGCACCAGCCTCGATGGCGGCCTGAATTTGCCGACTACCCGCCAGGCCCTGCTTTACTTCTTGCCACACCGTGCGCGGTCCCCTCGCGGCCAATTGGGTTTGCACCCATGGCCAGGACTTACGATTCGCCGCTCCCCCCGCAGCCGGGTTGACAAACACATACCAAGCAGCCGAGTCATTGGCATGATCCATGGCGGATTATTTCTTTTCATACTGCAAAAACAGGAGCCGTCCTAGCAGCAAATCGGTCTGATTGTGAATAGGCTCGATCCTTTTGGCTCGGGTAAAGAGCTGCAACCAAGGCCAGAGCAGCGCCATCAGCCACATCGAGCCTCGCTGCCGACGGTCGATGCTCACCACCGCAGGCTTGAAGCCATGTTTGGTAGCTACGTAGTTGAATTGATCGAGACTGAGGGCGGCTACGTGCTGCAAGCCATCGTGATTGGCGTGGTCGAGCGGCTTGAAGCTGTACGGAAAACCGCTGAGCAGAAAGCGCATGCGCGACTTCAAAGAAAGGATATTGGGGGTAGAAAGAAACAGCCTGCCCCCGGGCTTGAGAATGCGATGGGCCTCTGCAAAAAAGCGCTCATGGTCATAAATATGTTCCATTACCTCGATGCTCACCGCCATATCGAAGCTGCCATCTTCATAAGGGAATCCCGAGATGATGTCTACTTGGCGGCATTCGATGGCGTCGAAGTGAAAAATCTCCGGAAAGAGATCGCAGGCGTCCACTTGGTACCCGAGATCGTGCAGGCGCTTGGCAAAGGCGCCATGTCCTGCGCCGATATCGAGCACTCGACTACCAATCGGAACGGCATGTGCTTGAAAGAACGGCAAAAACCGCTGATGCGTGCCAGGCATCGCGATAGGAACAATGGCTTGTGACGAAGAAAGGCTCAAGGGGGTAGAGATCAAGGGTGGAGGGCAACTGAGGGCTTCATCTGGGGGAATATATAGATGGCCTAAAGATGGGGGGCTTTGCCCAGACAAACAAGCGAGCACCCAGGCTCGCGGCTAGAGGTCCTGCCGGGCGTACCACCGCAAGAGCGCTTGGGTGGTGGCCAAGCGAATCTGCTGGCGGTCTCCTTCAAAGAAACACTGCTTGACCTGCGTGATCCTTTCTGCATCGCACATCGCCAGGAAAACCGTTCCTATGGGCTTTTGGTCGCTTCCACCGTCGGGACCAGCGATGCCTGTGGCCGCCAAGCCCAAGTTGGTACCCATTGCTTCGCAGGCCCCCTGGGCCATCGCGGTGGCTACGGGGCCACTGACGGCCCCGTGTCGATCGATTAGGTCGGGCGAGACGCCCAGCAGCTTGGTCTTCAGCCCATTGTCATAAGCCACGATGGAACCGGCAAACACAACCGAGATGCCTGGCAAGCCTGTGAGATAGCTGCCAATCATACCGCCGGTGCAAGACTCAGCGATGGCCAATCGTTCGCCGCGACTCTGTGCCCGATTTCGACAGGCAGCTATCAACTTTTGCCAGTCATCACTCCAGAGAGGGGAAGACATGAGGGGAGAGTTTAGTAACAGTGAACAATTAACATGGA
>CAYVAP010000289.1:0-6400 GCA_964449365.1 uncultured Bacteroidia bacterium | reverse complement strand
TTCACTAAACAGAAACGGCCTCTTCGCGCGGCTCCAGCCCAAAGGTCTGCATGTAGGTGCGGGCCACTTTGTTGGAGCGGAAGTCTTCGGCCCGGGCCAGCCCTTTTTGCACGTATTCTTCGCGCAGGGCGTCGTCGCTGAGCATGCGGCGCAGGGCTTCGGCCAGGATGTCGTGGCGCCCGACTGGACAGAGGATGCCATACTCGGCCACTTCCACCGCATCGGTAAGGTAAAGGTTGATATCGCTGCTCGGCGAGAGGGTTTCGCGCGGCCCCGACTTGCAGTCGGTAGAGACCACCGAGGTGCCACAGATCATCGACTCGATGATGATGTTGGGCAGGCCCTCGTCCTCGCTGGCCAACACGAACACATCAGCCCGGGCCAGGTAGGCAAAGGGGTTGCTCACGTGGCCGAGGAAATGCACGTAGGGCTCCAGCTTCAGCTTCTTGGTCACCTGCTGGTAATGGGCCATCATCTCGCCAGAGCCGAGCACCAGCAACTCCACGCTGGGGTCTTCTTCGCGAACCTCAGCCAAGGCGCGAATCAGCAGATCGACCCGCTTGCGGGCCACCAGCCGCCCCACCGAGGCCAGATAGCGCTTGTGGGGATCAAACTGGAACTTCTCGGTGCGCTGCGCCGCCATTTCACGGATGTTATCTACGTCATGTGGGTTGTATATCACCATGTGGCGCTCGGGGCTTTCCACCTCAAAGTACTCGTCCAGGTCTTTTTTCATCACCTTGGAAATGGAGACGATCATGTCGGCCTTGGCGTAGAGCTTTTTGTAGAAGGCAATGTTGACCTTGCCCAGCAGCCCCCGCTTGGTATCAAAGCTGGCCATCATGTGGTTCACGATCTGGGTCTGGTGCTTCCCCCCCATCATTTGGGCCAATACGTTGATGTAATTAGAGCGGATGAGGTGGCTCTGCACGTATTCGGTGCCTCGCTGTTGCACATGTTGCCTCAGACGCCAGGCGCAGATGAGGACGTAGATGAACTTGAGCAGGGGGTTTTTGATGGCTTGGTAGCGGGTGAGATAATGCACCTCCACGCCCTTGGGCAGGTCGTAAAACTGCTCCCGCTCGATGAGGATCAATTCGACCCCCACGCCAGCGCGGCGCAGTTCCTTGACCAGGGTGAGCACGACTTTTTCCGCACCGCCACCGGCGAGCGAGTTAATGAGAATGGACACCATTGGGATTGAGTACTTGATGGTAGAGTCGATAGTAGGTCTCGGTCATGTCGCCGAGGTTGAAGTGGTGCTTGATGCGGGCGCGGCTGGCCTCACCCATGCGGCGGGCCTCGGCGGGATGGTCGAGCACATAGCCGATGGCTTGCGCCAGGTCGTCAGGCTGTCCTGGCTCGACCAGCAGGCCGGTTTCTTCGTGCAGCACGATCTCGGCGGTCCCGCCACCGATGGTGGCCACCACGGGCTTGCCCAGCGCCATGTATTCGAGGATGGCGTTGGAAATGCCCTCGCCGTGTTTGGTGTGGTTGGTGGCCAGCACCCCCAGGCTGAAGGTATTGATGATGGACTCGACGTCGCTTTGCAGCCCGGTGAAAATGATGCGGTCGCGAAAGCCCTTGGGCACCAATGCCTCGCAGGCTGCGCGGTTTTTGCCATCTCCTACCGCCAGAAAGGTTACATCCTCTCGCTCACTGACCAGGGTCATGGCGGCCTGGAGGTACGTGTGGTAGTCCTTGCGATCTTCGAAGGCTCCGATCATGCCCACGGTGTGGGGCGTCTGTAAGTTGAAGCGGGCGTGGATCTCTCCTGGCTCCAGCAGGTTTTCTACCCGGCGAAAGTCAAAGCCATTGTACACGCACTGGCTGCGGCCCTCGGGCACCCGATACGAGGCCAGCCCTGCTTCAGAGTTGCCCAGCACCAGGTCAGAAAAGGGAAAGGTGAGCTTGCCCCGCATGAACCGCCCGTCCATCAGCCCCATGTCCTTGGGCGCATCGGCGATCATGGCGTTGATCAGCTTGATACCCAGCATGCGCGCCGCCGGCACCGCGTAGATCGAAGGCATCGAGCCCCAGCTGTGAATCACATCGGGGCGGATCTGTTTGCAGAGCTGGTAAAAGCGCAAAAATACCCGCGGGTCTTTTTTGGGCTTCCGCTCCAAAATATGAACCGGAATGCCCATCTCGTGGACCTGGGGGTAGTCGATGCGCTTGGAAAACAGCACCAATTCGCAGGACACGTCTGGATAGGCCCGCAGGCCTTTCATCAGTTCCAGCATGCGCCGCTCCTTGCCGCCCTTGGCCAAACTATCGGTGATGAGAAGAATTTTCATGAAGGGGGGGTCGATTCGGAATTCGTGATTCGTGATTCGTGATTCGTAATTCATGACGGCCAGGAGGCCTATCCTAATGAACGCTCTTGGGCTGAGACTGCGAGACAGCGTAGGTGCAAATCGTCAGGCAAGTGGGGAGAATTCGACATGTATAATTCGTAATTTGAAATATCAGTCACTGACTTACAGCCATCTGGGGATGGGCGAATTGGTCAATTATTGCGACCCACGGGCACTATGGAAGTAAGTATGAGCTCCCTTTTTTGACACACTCTCAGCCACTTCTCCTCATCCTCTCTATTCCCTGCTGGCCCCCCACAGCCCTCACACCTTACCCCATACCCCTTATGTCCCCTCACGCCGGTACCTGCTCGCCTACCCAGTAGCGCTGATGGGGCAGGAAGTTCCCGGCCTGATAGGCATCGATGCCAAAGACCTCGAGGATTTCCATCAAACGGGCTTCCTCAGCGGGATCGACTTTCTTGCGCCACTTTTCGATGAGGAAGCGCTTGTCGCTCTGAGCGGCGCCAGATTTGAGGGCCTTTTGGGTTTCGGCGTCGGATTTATGGGTCGAGCCAGAGGGCTTGGCCAGGTTGGCCTTGACTCGGGCGGGGTCTTCGAGGTCCAGCACCTCGCAGAGCAAGTCCACGACCGGCTCGGGGTCGAGGGTCAGTTGCTCGTAGGTGAGGATGGTCCAGTCAGGCTGGGCTTGTTGCAGGGGCACGGCATTTTGCAGGCACCAACTTAGCATGAGTTTGTCCATCTGACTACCCTGATCGATGATCTGCTGGGCGTATTGCATTTGCTCTGCGGAGAAATGACGTCGATAGGGCGACTGCACCAAGACCTCCAGGCGGGGACAGTATTCTCGCGAGAGGCTCACCGCAATGGGATGGCGCAGCAGCAGGATGATCTTGGCCCCATAGTGGGTTTTGACCCAATCGATGCGGTCTTCCAGGCCATGCAGCACTTTGTATACGATGCGCTGGGTGATCAGGCGGTAGTTTTCCTTGAAGGGAAAAGCATTCTGAAAACCTACCTCGGCTTTGCCGCTCTCGATGGCATCGAGATAGGCTACGATGCGGGGATTGATCGGTTCCTGGTAGAGGTCGGCCCAGCTTCGCACGCTCAGGTAGCGAGCAATGGCGCGATGGCGAATGTTGAACGGCTCATTGCAGTACTTCATGCCGGACTGGGTATTGAGCAGTTCCTTGGCCCAAGTCGATCCACTGCGCGGGGTAGAAAACAGGAAGATGTTGGGCTTGTCACCTTGGCGATGCAGCGTCGAATGTGCGCGAATCCAGTCAGCTAGGGGGTGATCTCGTTGTTCGCGATAGCTCATGAGACGCTTACTTCTGGTTGGGTTTGAGTGACCACCGAGCGGCCCGTCAGTTGGGCCAGGTATTGATAGAAACGTTTGCCGATGCGGGCGTAGTGAAAGTGCTCGATCCCCATCTCATAGCCAGCCTGCCCGATGGCAGCGGCTTCTGCCGGGTGATCGACGATGTATTGGAGTTTCTCCACGTACTGTGCCAAATCATAAGACGCGGCCACCAATCCATTTTCGCCGTCGCGAAAATAGCCGCTCAACTCGCCATATTCGGTGGTCACCACCGGATTGCCCGTGGCGAGATACTCACTTACCTTATAAGGAAAGCGTGCCGCATCTTGAACGGTGGGTCGCAGGGGGATCAGCAGCCCACGCGCGTCTACGTAGCGTTGGGCTAGTTCCTCGTAGGGAAGGTCAGAAAAAATGCGGATATACGTAGCCAGTGGGGAGGTAGCGGCGCGATCTCGAATCGCTTTTTGTTTGCCCTCAGGGCCACGAATGATGAGGTGAAGCTCTAGCGCACCATCGTGTGGCAGGACTTCGAACGCATCGAAGATGAAAAAAATCACTTCGCTGTAAACGGCACTGCCACAGTACAAAAAGTAAGGGGGGCGATCAGGTGATTTTTCCAACGCAAACTGATTGTAATCGGCTAGCACTGGCACCCGTAAAATGGGCATCTGAGGCTTGCGCTTTTTTACCCACTCGTGCAACACGCTGCTGATAGGCAGCACCCCATCGAACCATTTGATCACGCGGTGATCGATCTGCTCGTGGCGCCACTGCTCCAGGCGGCCCTTGCCGGGCTTGCGGATTTCGGAGCGCATCTCGACGTATTGGTACACCAACTTGTAGCCTAGCAAGAAACGCAGCAGCCAGTACAGCATGATCACGCCCAGATAAGGCGTATCTAGCACCACCACATCCAGGCCGCGCTGCCGCTTGAGGCGCATCAGCAGGGCCACTTCCTGAAACATACCAAAAACCTTGAGGAAGTTACGCTTGGCGAAGCCCTTGGGCCTCAGCAGGGTACCCCCGGCGGTGTAGTAGCGCAGCCCCTGATGCTCGCCCTCGGGGCGATCTTCCAGGCCGCGCTTGGGGTCGATGACCCCTTTGCGATTGATGATGCTTACCTCGCAGCCAGCTTCGGCCAGGCCCCGGGCCATGGCGGTCATCTTGTTGACCGAGGCCGCCGTCGAAACGGGAAAACCAGAGAGGCCGCAAAAGGCTACGTGAAGAGAAGTATGAGGCATGAAACGGGTGAAAATCGGTGGAACAAGCGCAAATAGTCAGCAAAAATTCAACGCAAAATGTGGGTTCTCTCGGCAGTAAGTTTGGGTCAATATCCCGAATGGTAGAAATATCCCCCTATTCTGTATAAAGCGCCCCCTTGGTCGCATGGGCTGCGGGGGGCCAGTAGTAGCGGTTGGCGTCATCTTCGTAAGGATGCGGAATCACCCGGTTGGGGATTCCCACCGTTACGCTGTTGGGCGGCACATCTTTGACCACCACACAATTGGCCCCCACCACCACGCCATCGCCGATGGTTACCCCCCCGATCACCTTAGCTCCTGGCGCGATGCGCACCCGGTCGCCAATCACTGGCGCCTGTCCTCGTTCATCGGCCAGCGTGATCTGGTGGGCCAGCATCACGTTGTCGCCGATGATGCTCTTGCCATTGACCACCAGGCCGTAGCAGTGATAGATGATCAGCCCCTTGCCGATCTGGGTGGTCGCAGGCAAATCCACGCAGTAGCGCCGACACACCCGCCGGTACTGCCAGCGCAGCAGTTGTTTCAGGCCCGGCGGGGCGCTCTGACGCCCCCATTGCGCCAGCCGCAGCCAAAAGGTGATCTTGAAGCTGCGGCTTTTGCGCAGCGTCTTGAGCATGGCCGCCGTCCCTTTGCGCCCTTGGTGGCGATAGAGGTCGGCAGCGAGGTATTCTTTGAGTTCGGCGGTGTTCATTGGGTGATTCGGAATCAGAACCAATCGACAATTACGAATTTCGAATGGTTAATTTCGAATTAATGTTTCGCTATCGAGCGGTTTGATGACCTTAGCAGGATTGCCCGCCGCGATGACATTGGGCGGAATGTCGCGTACCACCACGCTGTTGGCCCCGATCACGGAGTTTTGCCCGATGGTCACGCCCTTCATGATCACGGCATTCATGCCGATCCAGACGTTGTCTTCGATGATGGTGGGGGCCGAGGGCGCCAGGTCGCTACGGTGGCGCAGGTTCGGATCAGTAGGGTGCCAATCGAAGTCGGTGATGAAGGCATTGCCACCGCACATCACGTGGTTGCCGATCTTGATGTGCTGCTTGGCCCCGATCACGGTGCCGCTCATGCCCACGTGGTCGCCGATCTCGATCACCGCCTCATCAAACCAGGTGCAGATCAGGCAAGGGCGATTGATGCCTACCAGGTTGCTGGTAAACGCCGAGCGAAACGAGCAGTGATCGCCGATCTCAATGCGCGTACCCGGCGAGCGCCGCAGGTGGGTCTTGCCGTAAAACTTCACGCCCTTCCCCAGCTCGATGCCCTTGAGCCGAGCCATCGGCCGCGTAATGGCGCTCCAGTAAAAGCGCATCCACTTCATGCGGCGGTTGCGGAGCTTGTCGAAGAGTTTGCCTGAAAAGTCCTTGGACATGTTGGTTGAGAGTTGGGATGATCGGGGTGATCGGGGTGATCGAGGTGATCGGGGTGATCCGGGGGATCGGGGTGGTCTAGGTGGTCTGGGTGATCTGGGTGATCGGGGTGATCGGGGTGAT
>CAYVAP010000288.1:0-6401 GCA_964449365.1 uncultured Bacteroidia bacterium | reverse complement strand
TGGCTCTGCGCAGCCTGGGCAACTTTCAACCTTGAACTTTCAACCGCGAAACTAATGACCAGCCTGTGCCGAGGCCCCCTTGACCCCTATGCCCTGTTCATATAGGTGAGTGGGGCTCTGAGGAAAAAAGCTACCGCACGCTCAACTTTCAACCTTACACTTTTCACGCGTTAACTCCCTTGCGCCCATGAAGCCCAGCGATATACATTTGGCCGTAGACGCCGTGGTTTTTGGCTATACGCCCAAGCGACGCATCATGGTGCTGCTGATCCAGCGTAAGTTCGATCCATTTGCTGGCCATTGGGCCCTGCCAGGGGGCTTTGTTCGACTTGATGAGTCGCTGGAGGCGGCGGTGGCGCGAGAATTAAAGGAAGAAACGGGCCTGCAAATCAATTACCTGGAACAACTCTACACCTTTGGGCAGCCTGATCGGGACCCTCGCAAGCGGGTAGTGTCGGTGGTGTATTTTGCCCTGGTGCGCCCAGAGGCCTTCGAGCTACATGCCCAATCGGACGCCAAAGAAGCGGCCTGGCACGACATCCACGAGCTCCCCCACCTCGCTTTTGATCACCAAGCCATCGTGAATCAAGCCGTACAGCGGCTCCGCAACAAGATCACCTATGAGCCGGTAGGCTTCGAATTGCTAGAGGAAAAATTTCCTTTCTCTGAATTGCAGACCCTCTACGAAACCCTGCTCGAAGACCAGATCGACCACCGCAACTTTCGCAAGAAGCTCAAATCCATCGGGATCCTCGAGGAGCTGAAAGAAACCCGCAAGCAGCCCGGCTCTGGTCGTCCGGCGCGACTCTACCGCTTCAACCAAGAGCGCTACTTTCAACTGAAAGAGGCGGGGGTGATGTTTCTCGACCTAGAGGTACGCCCCCAGGCAGTGCGCCGCAAAATGCGATTAGAAGAGTAATCATGAGCCCACTGCGGGGCGGCGCCCCTTTCACCGCTATCAATTCCCCCCTACCCTCATGCCTTTATTCCAGCATCTGATTTTTGACTGCGACGGGGTTATCGTCGACAGCGAAATCGTGGCCACGCGCATCTCCCTGCGCATGTTGGCCCCCTTTGGCTACACCGCAGACGAGCTCACCCACGCTGAGCGTTATGCCGGCCTATTGGAGCAAGACATCCTGATCCGGCTGCGAGGAGAAGAAAAGCTGCCCATCCCTGAAGATTTCGGTGGGAAAATCGTGGCCGAAATCCAGGCCCACATGTTCGAGGAGTTGCAGCCCGTGCCGGGCATGCCTGAGCTGCTGCGCGCCCTCGATCAGCCCTTGGTGGTGGTCTCCAATAGCCGAGTAGATCACGTGCGCCGCTCGCTCGCTTTGGCAGGGGTAGCAGACCTGGTAGGAGATCGCATCTTCTCGGCCGAGCAGGTGGCGCAGCCCAAGCCTCACCCCGATGTGTACCTCCACGCCCTAGGGCGCCTCAATTTCGATCCAGAAGCGACGCTGGTAGTGGAAGATAGCGTGGCGGGGGTCATGGCGGCCAAAGCCGCCGGGCTCACAGTGATCGGCTTTCTGGGTGCGAGCCATATCTCTACCGCTCACGCCGATCAGTTGCGGGCGGCCAACGCCAACCTTCTGGCGCAGGATGCCGCCGAGTTGCGCGAGGTGCTCGCTCAACAATTAGCAGGATAACACAGGGACTGTAACCTTTCGGTGATCAATCGTTGAGAATTACGACGATGTAAGCAAACCCCAGTCACGCCCGGATATTCATCCGAATGACACGAATATTCGGTTCTTATTGTAGGGAAAGGTGAAAGTAGGCAAATTAAAGCTATAGAAACTTTCCACTCCTCTCCGCTTTTTCTCACCAAACAAGCTACCCCATCATGAAACGATTCATTCTCGTTGCGACCTCTTTGCTGATAGCTTTTTTGCTTGGCCTCCAATCTGCTCAAGCAGGCCGTCCGGTATCTCCTCAGGTGCCCGTACCTCACACTCCTGTCTTACAGACTGCTGCCAGTGGGGAAGGGCAAACCATTCCAGCTACCGAAGCAGGTACCTCAGACCTATCGGCCACCTGGTTCATTCTCGGTATGAGCCTGCTGCTGCTACTGCCAGTTGGACTCGAACTGATGGCCCCTGGCACCGTGGGGCGCAGATTCCAACTTCATCACGACTTGATGAGCCGCAAGGCACTGCCCTAGGTACGGTCTACATACGCCAACCTACCTGCCCCCTTCCCGCTAGCAGCCGGAAGGGGGCATTCATGTGACGCTCACCTATATGAACGGTCGGGGGTACAGGGTATAAGGTGCTCAGGTACAGCATGTACCTTTCGTTCCTCTTGGCTCACTCAGTGGCTGCGGCAAGCGGCCAAATTTACTTTCAACTTTGGACCAGGCACTTTGAACTTTCCTCCGTAATTACTTTTTCTGGTAATTTACCATCCTGCTCAGTTCCGTTCAATTTTTGCTCATGCATCTCTCTGCCGTTCAAGCCGCCACCCAGCGCATCCGCCCCTACGTGCTCTCCACGCCCATGGAATACTCGCCTTGGCTCAGTCAAGCCTGCCAAGCCGAGGTCTGGCTCAAGCTCGAACACCTACAAATCACCGGGTCATTCAAGCTACGCGGGGCGGCCAACAAGCTCCTGACTATGGATCAGCGCGCTCAAGCGCGAGGAGTCATCACAGCCTCCACCGGCAACCACGCAGCGGCGGTGGCCTACATCGCCGATCGGCTGGGTATGCCTGCTACCATTTACCTACCCGAAACCGTTTCGCCCACCAAGGTCGAACAATTGGCTCCTTATCGGGTCGAGCTCCGCTACCATGGCCAGGATGCTATCGACACCGAGCGGGAAGCCCGCCGCCAATCGGAGGCAGAAGGCCGCCCCTACGTATCGCCCTACAATGACCCCGAGGTGATCGCCGGCCAGGGCAGCATCGCTCCCGAATTGCTCCGCCAACTACCGGACCTCGATGCGGTATTTGTGCCTGTGGGCGGGGGAGGCCTGATGGGAGGCATCGCTAGCTACCTCAAAGCCCGACGCCCGCAAACGCAGCTCATCGGCTGCCAGCCTAAAAACTCCGCCGTGATGTACCACTCTGTGCAGGCGGGCCGAGTACTGGACCTCCCCTCAGCCCCTACCCTATCCGACGGTACCGCAGGCGGCCTGGAAGCAAATAGCCTGACCTTCGACCTTTGTCAGCGCCTGGTCGATCGGTGGGTGCTGCTCTCCGAAAGGGAAATCGAGGAGGGGTTGCAATTTTTACTAGAAAAACACTATTTCCTGGTAGAAGGCGCCGCCGCGCTCTCGGTGGCAGCCCTTCGCCAAGCAGCCGAAAGCCTGCAGGGTAAACGGGTGGTCCTCATCCTCTGCGGTCGCAAGCTGGGCCTGGATCGATTACGTGCCCTCCTTTCTTCATCCTGATCTCTGATTTCTGTGAAGCAACCTTATTTCCTCGGTATTTGTGGCGGCAGCGCCTCAGGTAAAACCTTTCTGCTCAGGCAGTTGATGAGCACCTTTCGCTCGGAGCAAGTCAGCCTGATTTCTCAAGACAACTACTACCGCCCCCTGGCAGAGCTGCCCCGCGAACCTGATGGACTGGTCAACTTCGACCACCCCGACACCGTCGATCTAGATCGACTGGTGGCAGATCTGCACCGCCTGCAGCGCGGCGAGACCTTGCAGATGCCTGAGTACACCTTCAACCACCCCAACCGGGTACCCAAGACCCTGGTCATCCAACCAGCTCCTCTGATCATCGTAGAGGGGCTGTTTGTCTTTCACCACCCAGAGTTGGCTCAGCGCCTGGACCTACGGGTCTTTGTCGATGCGGCAGAACACATCCGCCTTGCGCGGCGACTCAAGCGCGATACCACCGAGCGGGGGTTTACCATGGCTAGCGTACTACGCGACTACGAGCGCTTTGTGGCTCCGATGTACGAGCGCTACGTGCTGCCCACCCGCGAGCAGGCCGACCTGATCATTCCCAACCACAAGCACATGTACAAGGCCCTGCAGGTGCTGGTCAATCACCTTCGCACCATGGTCAAGCCTAGTGCTGCTTCCGAGGCGTGAGGCTGGGGCTAGCCTGGCTGTTGGGTTTGGGACTAGGCCGCGCAGCAGGCCGTGTCAATGAGGGCTTGCTGCGAGGGATCTGCCTCTGGCTAGGTCGTGGCGTAGCCCGCGAAGGGCTGGGGCTGGGGCTGGGCTGAGCAGTCGAAGGGCGGCGCGGCTGAGGGGTGCGCATCTGAGAGGGGCGGGATGGTGAAGGGGTGTGCTGGATGGAAGGAGGCCGATAGGTGGGCGTGGTAGGCCGTGGGATGCTACGAGCCGGAGGGGTAGCCGAGGGAGTAGACGCAGGAGTCGGTCTAGACCCGCTCGGCTGGGGCTGGGGCCGGGATTGCTCGATAGATCGCTCAAGAATGCGCGAGGCAGGGGCTGGCCGACTATAGCCGCGAGCGCCGCCGGGCTGCTGGGTAGCTTTCAAAATCGCATCGCCTAAGGTTGCCTTGCTTGGCTTGGGGTTTCCCGCGCTAGGACTCGTGCGCCCAGGGCTGCTAAGGGTCTGCTCCCGACCAGGCCGGACAGGCGCAGAGGGAGCCTTGCCCTTTGGGGGCTTGACCGCAGCGATTTGATGAATTTCCTGCCGGAGTTGCTTTCGCTCCTGTGCTTTTTGCTTCAGATAGGTCTGCTGCTGCTTGAGGCTCATGCTTCTCATTTCAGCCGGCAATTGCGCTGCGGGCAAGGTATGCAGATCGACTTGCCCGGTGGCTACCGCATCGACCAGGTCCCACTGCGGCTGTATGTAGGCCGGGGAGGCCTTAGCGATCACTCGCTGCGAAGCGATTCCCTGCCCATAGGCTTGGGCGTGCTGATCCGTTTGTTGTTGGCGCTGTGCATAAACCATGGCTTGACTCCCGTAGGGCAGGTAAGTCTGATTGAGGCGGCGGTTGAGGCCCAGCAGACGCCGATCGTAGGGGTCGCCTTCATAGTAGTCGTGAGCGTTTTGATCGATGGTAAAAAATTCGCCCCCGCCGAGGTAGGCGGCTTCTTCCCAGCCCTCACGACGCCCCTGATAGCTTTCGCCGCAGTAGATGCTGTGTACCGTGATCCCTTTTCGGTTGGCTTCATCCAGCGCGCGGCGCGCGGACACGGGCCCCTGCCCGAAGGACTCATTGCCCGCGATGTAGATCAAGCGTAGGTCGTCGGGATCACGAGACCAGTCGAGGTGATACAAGGCGGACTCCAACACCGCGCCGCAGTATTCGTGGCGCCCGTCGACCTTCAGACGAAACAACTCTGAGGAGAGCCAATCGAGGTCGGTGGTGAAGGGTACCACCTGCCGCAGATAGCGTCCGCGCTCGCCCAGATGGCGGCTACCGTATTCATACAGAGCTAGCTCCAGCCTTGGGGGGTGGTCGTAGCCATAGTCGTACATGATGCCATTGACGATGTACCACAACTGGGACTTGGCCTGCTCGATCAGGCCCTCCATGCTGCCACTCACGTCGAGCAGCAGCGCGATTTGGATACGTTTGTCGCTGTATGCGTATCCGCCGTAGTCCCCCAAATCAGACTCAGGATACTGAGCTCTCAGCGGATAGCTGCCTCCAGCTACGATCAGCAGAAAAAGTGCGTAGATTCTTATCATAAGTGAGGAATGATGGTGATCATTTATGTGCTAGTGCAACGAGTTCGTAGTCCGTTGTTCGTAGTAAAATGAGCCGCTAGCACGGCCTACTGAGAGGAAGAAAATAAACGGGGGAAAGCTCTGGCTGCCGACCGCATGCCGTATTCCACATACCGCTCATATAGCTGAGTTACGCAAATTTCCTGGGCAGGAGGGCCCGCGATCAGCATCCGAGCCACTTTGATGAGCCTCCATGCCGATGCGGAGCAGATGCGTGTAGCCGTTTGGTGATACTTGCTGGGCTCAAGAAATACGGAAAAGATGAAAGATTTCCCGCAAAGGGTAAACCTATCATCGAAGCGATATATACTTTTCATCATGTAATTTCCCGGCCAAGATGCGGTTACAATCCACCCTGGGACTTTCTACTTTTGCTAGTGAACAGGACGGTAATCCTGGAATGACAAGAGCAAGGGCCAGGGTCGATTCTCCACTATGTGGATCGAATCCCCTGGTTTTTCTTTGGTCTGATTTTTCCTTCCCCCTCCGATTTTTCTGCTCTGCTTTAGGGGTGAAAAGCCATCTAGTGAGCTAGCTCTGTGGCCAAGAGTCACCCCCACAGCCAGACGGTGATCGATGGACCCGAGAGAAAAAATCTCCCCCTTTTATTTTCTCAGATTTTTCCATCTGTATCATGATGGAAGAAAGCAGGGCTGCTTGTTGCCCGTAATTCTCCTTGGTATCAGGGAGAGCCAAACCGCTTACTTTCGGTACTATACTACGTGGCGTAAGGATTGTAGAGT